>CAXUCM010000093.1:0-10183 GCA_964249315.1 uncultured Acetobacteraceae bacterium
GGAACGCGGCGGCCAGGCGGTGCGCGGCGGCGAGCGCCGCGGCAGCGGAGCGGATCCGGTGCGCCGGCGCGGTCGGCCATGGCAGCGGAAACGGGCTGGTCATGAGGCTTGCGTGACCCGGTATGCCGTGGCCGGATGCGGGGCCACGAGCCGCGGCGGCCCGCCGGTCAGCTTCTCGCGCAGCGTCCCGGGCGCGTAGGCGCGCCTGTAGCGGCCGCGCTTCTGCAGCTCCGGCACCAGCAGCTCGGCGACGCCCCGGAACGTCTCGTGGGCCACGACGTAGGCCAGGTTCAGCCCGTCCACGCCCGTGGCGGCGACCCATGCCTCGACCGCGTCGGCCACCGTGCCCGGACCGCCCGCGAAGACCGGCCCGATGCCGCCGATGGCGACGTGCTCGGCGACGTCGCGCACCGTCCAGACGCGGCCGGGATCGGCACGCGAGATGTTCTCCATCGCCGAGCGTCCGGCGTCATTCTCGACGTAGCGGATCGGCTCGTCGAGCGCGTAGGTCGACAGGTCGATCCCGGTCCAGCCGGACATCAGGACCAGCGCGCCCTGGTGGCTGACATGGGCGCGATACTCGGCGAGCAGCGACGTCGCCGACGCGTCGGTCTCCGCCACGATGATCGTGGCCAGCGAGAAGATCACCAGCGCGCGGCCGCACTCGCCCGCCTGCCGACGCAGTTCCGCCACGCGCGGCGCCACCACCTGCGGGCTCGGGCCGGACACGAACACGCATTCGGCGTGGCGGGCGGCGAACGCGCGTCCGCGCGGGCTGCTGCCGGCCTGGTAGAGCAGCGGCGTGCGCTGCGGCGACGGCTCGCAGAGATGGATCGCATCGAGGCGATGATGCTCGCTGTCGTGGCGCACGCGATGGACGTGGCGCGGGTCGGCGAAGATCCCCCGCGCGCGGTCGCGCAGGACGGCGCGATCCTCCCAGCTGCCTTCCCACAGCTTGTAGACCACCGCCATGTAGTCCTCGGCGACGTCGTAGCGCGCGTCGTGCGCAGCCAGCCGGTCGCGCCCCATCGCCCGAGCGGCGCTGGCGAGATATCCGGTGACGACGTTCCAGCCGATGCGGCCGCCGGTCAGGTGGTCGAGCGTGGACATGCGCCGCGCGAACGGGAATGGCGGCTCCCAGGTCAGCGTGGACGTGACGCCGAAGCCCAGGTCCCTGGTGACGGCGGCCATCGCCGGCACGACCAGCAGCGGGTCGCCCACCGGGACCTGCGCCGCGGTCCGCAGCGCTGCGTCGGCGTTGCCGCCATACACGTCATACGGTCCCAGCACATCGGCCAGGAACACGCCGTCGAACAGCCCACCCTCGAGAATGCGCGCGAGGTCGGTCCAGTAGCCGAGCGTGTTGTAGTCGGCGGAGCGGTCGCGCGGATGGGTCCAGAGCCCCGGCGACTGGTGGCCGACGCAGTTCATCGAGAACGCGTTGAGGCGGATCTCAGGCTGGGTTCTTGCGGCCATCAGATCGCCCAGATCAGCGATGGTCGAGCCGGCGCGCCAGGCGATCGCCCGCGAACTGGATCGCGGCGACCAGCACGATCAGCACCGCCACCACCGCCAGCATCACCCCGGTCTCGAAGCGCTGGTAGCCGTAGCGGATCGCGAGGTCGCCGAGGCCGCCGGCACCGATCGCGCCCGCCATCGCCGAGGTGCCGATCAGCGTCACCAGCGTGACCGCGAAGCCCGCGACCAGGCCCGGCAGCGCCTCGGGCACCAGGACCTCGCGCACGATCGTCCAGCGGGTTCCGCCCATGGCGCGCACGGCATCGACCAGGCCGCGATCGACCTCCCGCACCGAGACCTCGGCGATCCGGGCATAGTAGGGGATGCAGGCGATCGCCAGCGGCACGATCGCCGCCTCGGTGCCGATCGAGGTGCCCGCGATCAGCCGCGTCACCGGGATCAGTGCCACCAGCAGGATGATGAAGGGGATCGAGCGGACCCCGTTCACCACGGCGCCCAGCGGCCGGTTGAGCAGCAGGTTCGGCCAGATGCCGCCGCGCTCGGTCGCCACCAGCAGCAGACCCAGGGGCAGCCCCAGCACGAACGAGATCGCCCCGGCCGCCGCGACCATCTCCAGGGTCTCGAGCAGCGACTCGAGCAGCATGCCGGTCATGCGTCGATCGCCTCGGGATGCAGCGAGCGCAGCAGGCTCGCGGTCACGTCGGAGCGGGGTGCGGCCAGCACTTCCGACGCCGCTCCCTGCTCGACGACGCGTCCGTGATCCAGCACCACGACGCGGTCGGCGATCCGCCGCAGCACGCTCATCTCGTGGGTCACGAAGACGATCGTGAGGCCGAGCCGGCGGTTGATGTCGCGCAGCAGGGCGACGATGGAGCGCGTCGTCTCCGGGTCGAGGGCGGATGTCGCCTCGTCGGACAGCAGCAGCGACGGTCGTGCGGCCAGCGCGCGCGCGATGCCGACGCGCTGCTTCTGACCGCCCGAGAGCTGCGCGGGATAGGCGCCGGCCCTGGCGGCCAGCCCCACCAGCTCGAGCAGCTCCGCCACCCGGCGGGCGCGGTCGGCCCTGGGCCAATCGGCGATCCGCAGCGGCAAGGCGATGTTCTGCGCCGCCGTCTTGGCCGAGAGCAGGTTGAAGTGCTGGAACACCGTACCGGATCGCCGCCGCACATGCCGGAGTTCGCGCTCGGACAGGCGGGCGATGTCGCGCCCCTCGAACGCCACCACGCCCGCATCCGGGTGTTCCAGCCCGTTCAGGCAACGGACCAGTGTGCTCTTGCCGGAGCCGCTGCGGCCGATCACGCCGAGGATCTGTCCGGCTGGCGCCTCGAACGACACGCGGTCGAGCGCCTGGACCCCGCCGAACCGCCGCGAGACGCCGTCGAGCCGCAGGGTCGGCGTGCGCACGGCGCCGCCGTCAGGCATGGACCGGCCGCCGCAGCGCCGCCAGGATGTCGGACGGCTCGGCACGGCGGGTGAAGTCGGCGTCGAGGAACGCGTAGGCCACGGTGCCGTCGCGGTCGACGACGTAGGTGGCCGGGATCGGCAAGCTGAACGTGGCGTCGCCGTTGCTGGCCGGCAGGTCGATGCCGATCTCCGCGTAGAGCGGCCGCAGCGCCTCGGGCAGCGTGAACACCAGTCCGAGCGAGCGGGCGAAGCGGTTGCCGGGATCATGCAGGACCCGGAAGCCGACTTCTGCAGTGTTCGTCGTCGCCTCGATGCGGTCCGGCGTCTCCGGCGTCACCGCGACCAGCTCGGCGCCCAGCGCGCGGATTTCGCCCAGCACCGCCTGCAGCGCGCGGAGCGACACGTTGCAATACGGGCACCAGCCGCCGCGATAGAAGGTCAGCACGACGGGTCCGCGCGCCAGCAGCGCCTGCAGGTCGTGCACCTCCCCGCGCGCGTCGGCGAGCGACGGCAGCGACAGGCGCGCGCCGACTCCGAGGGCACGGTGCGCGATCTGCGTCTCGCGCAGGTCGGTGATGGAGCGCGCGATGGCGGCGAAGGTTGACGCCGTCAACGACGCGCGCACCTGGTCGAGCGTGCGCGTCAGTTCGTCTGCGAGGGACATGGGTCTCAGCTCCAGGCCGGCTGGATCAGGTCGCCGTAGGCCGCGTGCAGCAGCGACATCACGTTGGGCTGTCGATAGCCCTGGATCAGCGCCCGCACACGCGGATCCGCGGCGAGCGCGGGACGGGTGACGAACTGCAGCGCGTAGGTCGCGTCCAGCCCGTCCAGCAGCAGGGCCTTGTGCGGGTCCACCCCCGCCGGGATCAGGAATTGCGGATAGCCCTGCGCCACGTCCACGTCGTCGAGCGCGCGTGCGAGCTGCGCCGCCTCGAGCTGGACGATGCGGACCCGCTTCGGATTGTCGACGATGTCGGCGATCGTGGCCCGGAATTCCACGCCTGCGGTGAGCTTCAGCACACCGGCCCGCTGCAGCATCAGCAGCCCGCGTCCGGCGTTCACCGGGTCGTTGGCAATGGCCACGCGCGCGCGGGGCCGCAACTGGGCGAAGCTGCCGATGCGCTTCGAGTACAGACCGATGCGGCTGACGGTTCCTGGCGCCACCGCGACGAAGTCGTAGTGCCGGGTGGCCTTGGCGTTGTCGAGATAAGGAAGATGCTGGAAGTAGTTCACGTCGATCGAACCGTCGGCCAGGCTCTCGTTGGGCGTGATCCAGTCGGTAAGCTCGATCACCTTGACGGTCACGCCCTCGGCTTTGGCGTTGTCGCCGGCAAGCGTCATCGCCGGTGTCGCCGGGCCGGCCACCACGGCGACCCGCAACGGTTCCGCTGCCATGGCGCGACCCGTCGCAAGCGCCATCGCACCGATCAGGACGCCGCGTCGCGTCGCCGTTCCGCCCATACCCATGCCGAACCCTCGCTCCCGCGATTCCGCATGAAGTTCTACTATTAGCTAACGTGAGTCAAACGACTCTGCGCCCGAACATTGTGGCTTTGCATAAATGGATTCTCAAGGCTGAGCCTTGAGCGGGTCGAGGGCGGAGCCCTGGCCTTGCTTCGATCCCGCATGAATCAACGATGCAGCAGCGCCACCAGCACTTCCGCCACGATCAGCACGACGATGGCGAACTCCATCGCCGCGGCGCGCCCGCTGGAGGCTTCCTCGTAGAGCGCCGCATAGGTATCGCGGATGATGGCGAGCTTGCGGTCCACCGCGGCGCTGACCGTGCCGACGCGGAACAGGTCCAGGGCCGCGCTGTAGATCCGCGCCAGGTAGACGTCCTCGGTGACCTGCAGCGCGTTGTCGACCTTCTCGGTCAGCTCGGTGACCTCGGCAACCAGCGTATAGAGCCGTCGCGCCAGTTGCGCGTAGCGCCGCGACGATCCCAGCCCCGCGCGCCGGCGGGTCGTCTCCACCAGGTCGTACATGTTGGGCAGTTCGGCATCGAGCAGCTCGTCGTAGTAGCGCATCTCCAGCAGCTGCGCGTTGGCCACCTCGAGCACGTCGATCACGTCGGAGTCGCCGCGCGGCTCGTACAGGAAGGCGCGGTCCCAGGTCAGCACCGCGAGGTCGTCGGTATAGTACGAGAAGCTCTTGCGCAGCAGGTCCTGGCGGGCGGCGTGCGACAGCGCCATCCGCTCGCCGGAAAGCAGCGGCACCAGGTCGAGCTCCTGCACCGCCGCCGAACTCATCGGCCGGTCGAACGAACGCACCAGCCCGACGATGTAGTCCTCCTCGAGCAGGGAGGTTGCCGGACGCACCAGCGCCGGCCGCAGCAGCACGCGGAGCTGGTCGGTGACGCCCTGCCAGACCGGGTGTCCGCTGGCCGGTCCGACGCAGATGTTGACGGCGTTGAGCAGCTCGGCGAAGCCGGTCCAGGTCAGTTCGCGCACGGCCACGCGCAGCGCCACCGAGATCACCCCGAAATCGTACAGCCGCGCCGTCACCGAGGCCGGCAGCGGGCCGCCGGCGAGCTGCAGGCTGACCGGCTCGAGATTGAGCGAGAGCGGCGGCACGTCGTAGGCGACCGCCTTCGCCGGGGTGGCCTGCAGCCGCTTGCGCTCGCCGCCGAGGCCGGCGCGGTCGCGCCAGATCGCCTCGGCCGGGCCGAGCTCGATGGCGTAGGCGATGTCGAACAGCCGGTAGACGATCACCTCGGCCGAGACGACCTGCAGCGTCCCGGCCGGCGGCATCAGCCGAGGGTGAAGCCGTATCGGGTGTAGCCGTTCGCGCCGTCGCCGAGCCGGGCGATGCCGGGATGATCGGCGAGGTGCGACGCCGCATCGGCAGCGCTGTCGAACACCAGTCGCACCGGCCGGTCCGGGCGCGCGAACCGCCAGACCGGCTCGACGACCGGGTCTAGCGGCTGAGGCTGCACGACGTAGCGCACCAGCACCTCGCGCGTCAGGTCGGGGGCGGCGAGCGCGATCCGTCCCGACCCGGTGCCGGGGAAGCCGCCGCCGCCATCGGCGCGGTAGTTGTTGGTGACGACGATGAAACGCTGCCGGGGATCGACCGGCGCGCCCCGGTGGCGCAGGTCGCCGATCCGGTGCGAGCCCGGGTTGCGCATCGTGCCGCCGGCGCCATAGCGTTCCGGCTGCGACAGATCGATCGTGTAGGTGACGCCGGAGATCACGTCGAACATGTAGCTGGGCACGCCGTCGGCGAGCAGACGCTGCGGCATCGGCGCCGCCGGATCGATCCGGTTGAACACCGAGCAGGACCGTTCCAGCCACTCGCGCAGCTCTGCGCCGTCGACCCGCACGGCACAGACCGTGTTGGCGAACATGTACAGGCTGGCGATCGCGCGCATGTCGAGCGGGCCGGCCTGGATGTCGACATAGGCGCCGGGTCCCTGGCCGCCGGCCTTGAACGGCGATGCCGCCGACAGCACCGGCAGCTCGGCGTCCGCGCTCGCCGCCAGCAGCGGGCGCGCGTACCAGAGCTGCGCCGCATTGACCAGCGACAGCGACGCATCGTTGCCGACCAGCGAGAAGAAGCTGTTGATCGGCCGCGCGGTGCGGCCGAGCGGCTGCTGCATCCAGCGCAGCGTGGCGGCGTGTTCGGGCGCCGCGGCGGCCAGCACGCTCGCGGTGTCGGCGGCGAGCGGGACGGCGCGGTGCTCCTCGCGCCGGTAGATCGGCCGCACCGCGACGGCGAAGTCGGCGATCGTCCAGCCGCCGCCGGGCGATCCGTGCAGGGTCAGGTCGATCACCCCGAGATGGCTGCCCCAGAAGCCGGGCATCACCGCGGGCTTGCCGGCCAGCGTCCCGCGCGCCGCGTCGATGCCGGGACGACCGGCATAGTCCGGTCCGGGAAACACCCGGTGCGCATGTCCGGTGAACACCACGTCGATGCCCGGCAGGGCGGCCAGATGCAGCGAGGCGTTCTCCTCGCCCGCTTGCGGCGGCTCCGACGAGATGCCGGAATGGCTGAGTGCGACCACCAGGTCGCTCTGGCGGCGCAGCGCCGGCAGGTGGCGGCGCGCCGACTCGACGATGTCGAGGGTGCGGACATGGCCCGCGAGCCGGGCCTTGTCCCAGATCATGATCTGCGGCGTGACGAAGCCGATCACGCCGATGCGCAGGGTATGCGCCTGCCCGGCCTCGTCGATGCATCGCCGCTGCAGCACCATCGTCGGCGCCGCGAACGGCATGCCGGCCGCCGTCTCGATGTTGGCGCAGACGAACGGGAAGTCCGCCGAGGCCAGCGCCTCGCGCAGGAAGTCGAGGCCGTAATTGAACTCGTGATTGCCGAAGGTGGCGGCGTCGTAGCCGAGCAGGTTCATCGCCCGGAACATCGGATGACCGCCGGTGCCGTGCCGTGCGGGTTGCAGATGGCCGGGCAGCGCCATGTAGTCGCCGAGCGGATTGCCCTGGATGATGTCGCCATTGTCGAACAACAGGCTGTTGGACGCCTCGTCGCGCGCCGTCCGCAGCAGCGTCGCCACCTTGGCGAGACCGACCGTCTCGTCCCGCCGATCGGTATAGTAGTCGTAGTCGTAGACGAACATGTGCAGGTCGGACGTCTCGAGCAGGCGCAGCCGGATCGTCGCCGTCGGAGCTGCTGCGGCGGGCACCGCCAGGGCGGCAGCGCCGCTGCCCACCACGGCGCGCCGCGTCATCAGCGGCCGCATCGGCGGCGTGCGGTCCGGTCTGGTGCGCAGCGGCTCATCGTCTTGCGGGCAGGCATCGGCATCGTGCATAGCCCGGCCGCGTCATGGCTGCCAGACCGGGCACGGTCAAGGAGAACAAACTCGCGGACGAGTGGGCGGCAATCACCAGATCATGCCAATGGCCGCTAGATGCGATCTGTTGAAGGCCAGGGCGCTGCCCTGGCCTTCACTAGATAGCCGCCTCCGACCAGATGCGCGAGACGTCGCCCTGCCAGGCGCCGTGATAGCGTGCCAGCCAGTGCTCGGCCTGGGTCGGGGCGCCCGCGACGATGGCGTGCAGCGGCTCCAGGTGGCGCTGCTCGTCGAGGCCGGCGGCGTCCTTGCGGCCTCGCGTACGCAGCCCGCCCGCTGCGATCGCCACCATGTCGCGGGCGAGGTCGCGCACGGTACCCGCTGCCCAGCGCGCCGACAGCCCCTCGCGCGGGATCCGGCCGCGCAGCTCGACATAGTCCTGCCAGCCATGACGACGGACCAGCGCCTGCGCCGCGGCGAGGGCCGCCTCGTCGTACAGCAGTCCGACCCAGAGCGCGGTCTGCGCGGCCATCATCGCCGGGCTGCCCGCATCGGCGCCGCGCATCTCCAGGAATCGCTTGAGCCGGACGTCGGTGAAGATGGTGGTGAGGTGGTCGTCGAAATCGCCCAGGGTCGGCGTCTGGCCGGCGAGCCTCGGCTCCCGGCCGGCCAGCCAGCGCCGGAAGGAGAGGCCGGCCGCATCGATCAGGCCGCCATCGCGGCTGACGAAGTACATCGGCACGTCGAGCGCCCATTCGACGAAGCGCTCGAAGCCGAAGCCCGCCTCGAAGAACAGCGCCGGCATGCCGGAGCGGGCCCGGTCGACGTCGGTCCAGACCTGGGCCCGGCCCGAAAGCAGACCGTTCGGCTTGCCCTCGCGGAACGGCGAGTTGGCGAACAGCGCGGTCGCGACCGGCTGCAGCGCGAGGGCGACCTGCAGCTTGCGCCGCATGTCGTCCTCCGAGCCGTAATCCAGGTTGACCTGCACGGTGCAGGTGCGCTGCATCATGTCGAGGCCCAGCGTGCCGACCTCGGTCATGTAGCGACGCATGATCGCGTAGCGGCTCTTCGGCATCCACGGCATCTGCGCCGCCGTGGCGGTCGGGTGGAAGCCGAGCGGCGCGAAGCCGAGGCCGAGCGGGGCCGCGACCTGGCGCAGCGCCGCGAAATGCGCGTCCATCTCGGCCTGGGTGTGGTGCACGCTGCCCAGCGGGGCGCCGGACAGCTCGAACTGCCCGGCCGGTTCGAGCGAGACCGACGCGCCGGCATGGCCCTCGCTGCCCTTCAATCCGATCAGCCGCCCCTGATCCTCGATCGGCGTCCAGGTACCGCCGGCGTCGCGCGCGAGCCCGGCCAGCACCGCCTCGATGCCGGCCGGGGCATAGGGCGGCGGCGAGAGATCGTCGTGCCGGAAGCCGAACTTCTCGTGCTCGGTGCCGATCCGCCAGGCCGCGGCGGGCTTGCAGCCGAGCGCCAGGTGCGATGCGAGCTGGTCGCGCAGCGCCGTCGCCCCCGATCCCGGCTCGATCGGCGTGGCGTCCTGGTCAACCGGGTTGGACATCGGGCTCCGCGGGCATGGCTGGCGGGTGCGGGGTCTGCGGCCCGCCGCCCTGGGGGTGGTCACGAACGAAGGCCCACTGCTCGCGCGCCGACTGCAGGCAGGCGAGTGCCGCGACCGCGGCCGTCTCCGCCCGCAGGATGCGCGATCCCAGCGAGATGGCCGTAACAAAGGGTCGGGCGCGCAGCACGTCAAGCTCCGCCTGCGTGAAGCCGCCCTCCGGGCCGATCAGCACCGCATCGGCCACGGGCGCGGCGCCGGCTGCCGCGGTCCCCGGCTGCCGCTCGATGGCGGCGAGCAGCACCCGATCCGACGGCCACGCGGCGAGTCGCACGACCAGGGGCTGCGGCTCGTCGATAAGCGGCACGCTCAGCCGCTCGCACTGCTCCGCCGCTTCGGTCGCGATCGCCAGCAGGCGCTCCGTCTTCACCCGCGCGGCGTTGGTCCGTTCGGTCAGCACCGGCCAGAGCGCGCGTGCGCCGAGTTCCGTCGCCATCCGCACGATCAGGTCGGTGGCGTCGCGCTTGACCGGCGCGAACAGCAGGATCGGTCCCGGCTCCGGCACAGGCGGCCGCAACCGGGCGGTGACGGCGAGGTGGCCGCGGCCCCGGTGCAGGCTCTCGATGGCGGCCGCCCATTCGCCGTCGCGCGCATTGAACAGCCGCACGACGTCGCCGGCGCCGCGACGCAGCACGGTGCCCAGGTAGTGCGCCTGCTCGGGCCGGACCGGCAGCCGCGCGCCGGCGGCAAGCGGCGCCGGCGGCTCGACATGCAGTCGCGGCTGGTCCTGCATCGTCGCACCCGAGGTTGACCGCACCCGGACGGCGCAGCATTGCAGGGCCGTGCATAGCGGCCCGGACGCGGCCGCGAAACCGGATGGCATGCTGATGGCGCATACCGACATCGTCTCCGGCGGCTGGACCCGGCACCTGCCGCCGAAGCTGCGCGCCTACGCGCTGCTGGTCCGGCTCGACCGGCCGGTCGGCACCTGGCTG
>CAXUCM010000094.1:0-9942 GCA_964249315.1 uncultured Acetobacteraceae bacterium
CCGGCTAGCGCTGGACGCTGCAGGGCGTGCGCACCGCGCCGGGACCGAACTACGTCGCCCGCATCGCCACCATCACCGTCACCCGGCAAGGCCGCGTGGTGACGGTGCTGCACCCCTCCAAGCGCAGCTTCGCCAGCCAGAACCAGAACACCAGCGAGGTGGCGATCCACACCAACCTGCTCTCCGACCTCTACGCCGTGCTCGGCGACGAGCATGGCGATACCGCCGTGCTGCGCCTGCACGACAATCCGCTGGCGCCCTGGATGTGGCTCGGCGCGCTGGTCATGGCGATCGGCGGCGGCCTGTCGCTGAGCGACCGCCGGGTGCGGGTCGGCGCGCCGCGGCGCGCGCGCGTCCCGCTTGGCGCACCACCAGTCGGGGCACTACCAGTCGGGGCACCACCAGTCGGGGCACGCCCGGTTGGCTGAGCCGCTGTCGCGCCGGCAGGCGCTGATGCTGGCGCCGTTCGCCGTCGCCGTCGCCGCCGGCGCCGGCTTCTGGGCAATGCTCGCCGGGATGGGCAGCGGCCGCTTCGATCCGCACGACGTGCACGCCCCTTCGCTGGACCGCGCCGTGCCCGGCTTCGACCTGCCGTCGCAGGCGCCCGGACAAGGGTTCTCCTCGCGGCTGCTGTCGGCGCAGACGCGCCCGGTGCTGGTGAACTTCTTCGCCTCCTGGTGCATACCCTGCGTGCTGGAAGCCCAGACCCTCGCGAGCGTGTCGTCGCTGCTGCCGGTCTGGGGCATCGCCTACAAGGACGCGGCTGACGACGCGCAAGGCTTCGTGCGCCACACCGCTGCACCCTACGTGCGGCTCGCCTCGGATCGCGCCGGGCTGTGCGCCATCGACTGGGGTGTCACCGGCGTGCCTGAGAGCTTCCTCGTCGCACCCGGCGGCATCATCCGCTGGCATCTGGCGGGCCCGCTGACCGATGCCGTGATCCAGGACGAACTCGGCCCCAAGCTGGCGGCATTGCCGCGATGATCCGCGCCGCCTGGCTCGCGCTGCTGCTGCTGCTGGCCCCGCTCGCGGCGGGCGCGGTCGACGACCCGTCCGAGATGCTGCCGAACCCGGCGCTGGAAGCCCGCGCGGAGCGGATTGGCGCGCAGCTGCGCTGCCTCGTCTGCCAGAACGAGAGCATCGAGGATAGCGGCGCGCCGCTCGCGCGCGACCTGCGCCACCTGGTGCGGGTGCACGTCTCGGCCGGCGAGAGCAACCGGCAGATCATCGGCTGGATGGTCGCGCGCTACGGCAACTTCGTCCGGCTGCGGCCGCCGTTGAACGCGGTCACGCTGCTGCTCTGGGCGATGCCGGTGCTGGCGCTGGCGCTGGGCGGCCTTGCCGCCTGGTCCGGCTGGCGCGGTCGCGGCACCGAACTGCATCCGCTCTCGGAGATCGAGCGCCGGCGCCTGGACGAGTTGCTCGGATAAAGATGCTCGCCAGAATCTCGAGCTAGAGGCTTTGCAGTGAGCCATGGCGAACGGAAAAGACTCTAGAGCCGCGCTGAGATCATGATCTGGTTTTCGATCGTGCTGCTCAGCGCGCTGGCGCTGACGCCGTGCGTGCTGGTGCTGCGCGGCCGGCTCGGCGCGAGGGATCGTCACCAGGCCGCGCTCGCGCTGCACCGCGCCCAGCTCGACGAGCTCGAGCGCGACCGCGCCGACCATCGCATCGCGTTGGGTGAATACGAGACCGCCCGGCTCGAGATCCAGCGCCGGCTGCTCGCCGAGGGCGGTCGCGTCGCCGTACCCGGCCGCATCGGCTCGCGCGTGCCGATCCTGGCGATGCTGGCGGTGGTGCCGCTCGCGGCGATCGCCCTGTATCTGGTCGGCGGACACCCGGAGCTGCCGGCGCAGCCGCTGCAGCAACGCCTGCGCCAGGTGGACGTGCGCGCGCAGGACGATGAACGATTGATGGGGTTGCTGCGCGCGCGCCTCGCCGGACTGCCGGAGGGCTCGCCGCAGGCACGCGAAGGCTATCTCCTGCTCGGCCAGGCGGAGGCGGCACGCAACGACTGGGGACAGGCGGCCGTGGCCTGGCGGCACGCGCTGCAGTCCGGCTTCGATGCGACCCTGGCTGCGCAGGTTGCCGAAGCACAGGTGGAGGCCGAAGGCGGCGTCAGCAGCGATAGCGTCGCCTTGTTCCGGCGCGCCCTGGACGCCGCATCCAAGGACGCGCCCTGGCGTCTGCTGGCCGAGCAGCGCATCGCGCAATCGGAGCATCAGCGCTAGGTTTAAGGCCAGGGCTCTGCCCTGGACCCGCTCAAGGCTCAGCCTTGAGAATCCACTTATAAGCGGTTTTTGAAGGCGGGCCTGTGGCGATCGAGCCGCGAAGCGGATCGATGGGGGCGGAGCCCCAAAACGCCTGCAGATTAACGCAATCTTAGCCCACCTGCAGGCATCCTGCGTCCGAGATTTTGAACACGGATCAGGGCATGGATCGCCTCTCGCGGAACCGTTCGAAGCTTCGCGTGCTTGCCTTGGCAACGATGCTGTCGCTCGGCTGCGGCGCGGCCGAGGCCCAGGATAGCGGCCGTCTGCTGGCGACCTCCGGCGTCAGCCAGATCGAGGGCGCCGCCGGCGGCGGGCTCGCTCCATGGGCAGTGATCAGCGGCTACGGCACGCGCGATGCGATCGGCGCTGCCGCGCACGGTAGCGTCGTCGCGGTTCCGGATTTCACCTTGTCCTCCGGCGGCGTGAGCCTCGGACTCTACGACCGGCTCGAACTCTCCTATGCGCGCGAGACGCTCGATACCGGCGATGCAGGCGGCCGGCTCGGGCTCGGTCGCGGTTACCAGTTCGATCTCGACGTCGCCGGGCTGAAGCTGCGTCTGCTCGGCGATGCGGTCTACGATCAGGATCGCTGGCTGCCGCAGGTCTCCGTCGGCACCCAGTTCAAGGCGGCGGACAGTCACGCCATCCTGCGCGCGCTCGGCGCATCCAGCCCGGACGGCGTCGATTTCTACGTCGCGGCCACCAAGCTTTTCCTGGCGCAGAGCCTGCTCGTCAACGCAACGCTTCGCGCGACCCGGGCCAACCAGCTCGGTCTGCTCGGTTTCGGCGGCGACCGCGATGACGGCTACAGCGCCCAGTTCGAAGGTTCGCTGGCACTGCTGCTCACGCGCCGGGTGGCGGTCGGCGGCGAGGCCCGCACCAAGCCCGACAATCTGCGCTTCGCCCACGAGGGGCCGGCCTTCGATGCGTTCGTCGCCTGGTTCCTGGGCAAGCATCTCTCCGTCACGCTTGCCTTCCTGGATCTCGGCCCGATCGCCCGCCAGGGCTTCCAGGACGGTGGCTATCTCTCGCTGCAGGCCGGCTTCTAGCTGAGGAACGATCGATGCGTACGAACCTGCGGCCTTTGCTCTTCGCCCTGCTCGGCATCGCTGCATCGATGCCGGTGACGGCGCGCGCGACGCTCTACGACCAGCTCGGCGGTCACGACGGCGTGGCGCGGATCACCGACGCGGCGATGACGCTGTACTTCACCGATCCGCGGCTGCGCCGCGATTTCGACAACATCAACCGGGACTGGCTGCAGCCGCACTTCGCGACCTTCCTCTGCCACGTCAGCGACGGCCCTTGTTCCTACAAGGGCCGCTCGATGGCCGCGTCGCACAAGGGCCTGCATATCGACCAGGCCCGCTTCGATGCCGTCGTCGAGGATCTGCAGACCGCCATGGATCGCGCCGGCGTGCCGTTCCGTACGCAAAACCGCCTGCTCGCCAGGCTGGCACCGATGGAGCGCGACATTGTCACCCGGTAATGCCGAGCCGCTGTGGCGGCGCGCCACATTCCTGCTCGCGACCGTCCTGCTCGTCACCGCGATGCCGGCGCTGGCCGGCGAGACGACGGTGGCGCAGAAGGATCGGGCGTTCGCAACCGGGCAGATCCGGATCAGGCCCGGCGACCGCGTGCATTTCTCCAACGAGGACGATTTCACCCACCAGATCTACGTCGAGTCGCCCGGCTTCTCCTACGAATCCGACGAGCAGGAGCCCGGACGTACGCTGGACGTGACCTTCCCGCACGCGGGCTCGTACGACGTGAGATGCCACATCCATCCGAAGATGCGTCTTCGCGTCGACGTGCGCTGAGACGGGCGATGTCGATCCGCTCCAAGATCCTCGCGGGCTGCCTGGCATTGACCCTGCTGACCGGCCTGCTCGGCATCTCCGCCCAGCGCGCCGAAAGCCGTCTCGGCCGGGTAGCGCTCGACATCTACGACGACGCCTTCATGGCAGTCAGCTACCTGCGCGAGGCACAGGTCGATTTTTCCCGCCTCGCCGCCGATGCTCGCGAGCCCGTGCCGACCGCCTCGCGTTCGACGGCTCTGTCGCGGGAACTGCTCGACGACCTCGACGTCGTGCGCGAACGCGCGATGTCGGCTGCCGGTCGCGATCAGGCGGCGGCGCTGCGCAGCCGCATCACGACATTGCTGCCCCACATCGCCGACGACCCGGCTGCGGCGGCATCGGTGCAGGGCGCCTTCGACCAGCTCGTCGAGACCTTCGCCGATGACGGGTTTCGCTATCGAAGCGGCGTCGGCCGGATGGTGGCGGCGGAGGTGCGCGGGACCTGGCTCGCGATCGCCGGCAGCCTGCTCGCGGCGCTCGCGATCACGGCGCTGATCAGCCACCTGATCACGCCGCCGATCCGGCGCGCGGTGCGGATCGCCCAGGCGATCGCCGCCGGCCGGCTGGACAACCCGATCGCCACCAGCGGTCGCGGCGAGACCGCAAACCTGCTTCGCGCGCTCTCGACCATGCAGGTCAGCATCGCCTCGGCGATGTCGCGGATCCAGACCCTGATGGATACGCAGGCCGTCGACCATGCCGGGGAGATCGCGGCCCAGCACGCCCAGATGCAGGCCGCCCTCGGCAACATGAACCAGGGGCTCTGCCTGTTCGGCGCCGACGGCCGGCTCAAGGTGGCCAACGCCCGCTTTGCCGAGATGTTCGGGCCGGTCGCCATCGAGGCGCGATCCGACGAGGTGCTGCGCGCGGCAGGCCTGGCGGCGATGATCGAGATCTCGCGCGGCGGCGCGGTACAGACCTTTTCCTGCGAGCTTTCGGACGGCCGCAGCATCGCCGTGTCGCAACAGGCCGTCGCCGGCGGCGGCTGGGTTGCGACCTACGAGGATGTCAGCGAGCGGCGCGCCGCCGAGGCGAGGCTGGCGCACATGGCGCGACACGACCTGCTCACCGGCTTGCCGAACCGGCTGCTGTTCGCCGAGCACATGCAGGCCGTCCTTGCCGATCCGGGCGGCAAGCCGGGCTCGGCGCCGGCTCGGCTGGCGGTGCTCTGCCTGGACCTCGACCGCTTCAAGTCGGTGAACGACTCGCTCGGTCACGGCGTCGGCGACGGCCTGCTGCGAGCCGCGGCACAGCGCCTGCGCGACTGCGTCCGCGGCCGCGATCTCGTCGTCCGGCTGGGCGGCGACGAGTTCGCCATCGTCCAGGAAGCGACCGAGGCGGACGGCATCCCCCAGCCGGCCGCCGCGACCATGCTGGCGCAACGCATCATCGAGGCGATGGCCAGACCGTTCGAGATCGATCAGCACCAGGTCATCGTGGGCGCCAGTGTCGGCATCGCGCTGTCGCAGGAGGGCGTCTTGGACGAGGACGAGGCGGTCGGTCCGGACGCGCTGCTGAAGCGTGCGGACCTGGCGCTGTATCGCGCCAAGGCCGGCGAACGCGGCCGCTTCTGCTTCTTCGAGGCGGAGATGGACACGCGCATGCAGGAGCGGCGCCGGCTCGAGCAGGATCTTCGCCTGGGCCTCGTGGAGGAACAGTTCGAGCTGTTCTACCAGCCGCTGATGGACAGCAACGCCACCATTTCCGGCTTCGAGGCGCTGCTGCGCTGGCGCCATCCCACGCGCGGTCTGGTCGGCCCGGGCGTGTTCATCCCGCTCGCCGAGGAGGTCGGGCTGATGCCGGCGATCGGTCGCCTGGCCTTGCGCCGGGCATGCCTGGACGCCGCATCCTGGCCGTCGAAGCTCAAGGTCGCGGTCAACCTCTCGCCCTTGCAGTTCCGCGAGATCCTGGTCGATGAAGTGGCCGAGGCGCTCGCCGACGCCAGCCTCTCGGCCCAGCGGCTCGAGCTCGAGATCACGGAATCCGTGCTGCTGCGGGACGACGCGAAGGTGCTGGCGATCCTGCATTCGATGCGATCCCTCGGCGTGCGCATCGCGATGGATGATTTCGGCACCGGCTACTCCTCGCTGAGCTATCTGCGTCGTTTCCCGTTCGACAAGATCAAGATTGACCAATCCTTCGTCAGCGGCATGACCGAACGGGACGATTGCCTGGCCATCGTCCGCGCGGTCATCGGCCTCGGACGCTCGCTCAACATCGCGATCAATGCGGAGGGAGTCGAAAGCGCCGCCCAGCACGCCGCCCTGCTGCGGGAGGGCTGCGGCGAGCTGCAGGGCTTCCTGTTCAGCAAGCCGCGTCCGGCTGCGGCCGTGCAGGACATGCTGCTCCAGTTCGGCTACGCTTCGGCGGCTTAGTGGATTGGGAAAGGCCAGGGCTCTGCCCTGGACCCGCTCAAGGCGAAGCCTTGAGAATCCATTTGCTCATCCACGGAAGGAGTGGCGGCATGAAGATCCCCTGCACCGTCATCACCGGCTTCCTCGGCGCCGGCAAGACCACGCTGGTGCGCCACGTGCTGGCGCATGCCGGCGGCCTTCGTGTCGCCGTGCTGGTCAACGAGTTCGGGGCACTCGGCATCGACGGCGAGCTGCTGCGCGCGTGCGGCATCCCGGGCTGCGACGACGTCGACATCGTCGAGCTGGCGAATGGCTGCCTGTGCTGCACCGTCGCCGACGAGTTCATCCCGACGATGCAGGCGCTGCTCGACCGGCCGGAGCCGCCCGAGCACATCCTGATCGAGACGTCCGGGCTGGCGCTGCCGAAGCCGCTGCTCAAGGCGTTCGGTTGGCCGGACATCCGCACCCGGGTGACGGTCGACGGGGTCATCGCGGTCGTCGACGGACCGGCGGTCGCGGCCGGCCGCTTCGCCGACGATCCGGCCGCGGTGGCGCTGCAACGCGCCGCCGACGACAACCTCGACCACGACAACCCGCTGTCAGAGGTCTATGGCGACCAGATCGCCGCGGCCGACCTGGTGATCCTGAACAAGGCCGACCTGCTCGATGCCGACGCTCTGGCACGACTGCGGACCGAAGTGGCGGCCTCGCTTCCACGCCCGGCGGCACTGGTGACCGCGGTGGAGGGAAGGCTCGACCTGGCCGTGCTGCTGGGCCTCGATGCCGGCGCCGAGGACGATCTCGCCACCCGGCCGTCCTGCCACGATGCCCTGGACGGCGAGCACGAACACGACGATTTCGAAAGCTTCGTGGTGGCAATTCCGGAACTGGCAACGCCCGAGCTCATGCTGGCGCGTCTCGGCGACGTCGCCGCCACGCACGACATCCTGCGCGTGAAGGGCTTCCTCGCCGTCGCCGGCAAGCCGATGCGCCTGGTGGTCCAGGGCGTCGGCACCCGCTTTCGCCAGCACTACGATCGCGCCTGGAGGCCCGACGAAACACGCACCGGCCAACTGGTGATCATCGGCCAACGCGGCCTGGACCAGGCCGCCATCATCGCCGCGCTGACGAAAGCCTGAAAAGGATTCTCAAGGCTAAGCCTTGAGCGGGTCCAGGGCAGCGCCCTGGCCTTCCTCTCGACAGCAACTGGAATTCGGTAAATATCTGTGTCCCTGGGTCGTCAACGACGACCCTAGGGAGGAACACCATGGCTGACGCGCAGCCGCAAGCCGATGGCTCCCGACCCGGGCAACCGGTCGCACCATCCCGTCTCGTCGACGTATCGCGGCTGATCACCGCCTACTTTACCGGCAAGCCCGATCCCGGGCTCCCGGCGCAGCGGGTCGCCTTCGGCACTTCCGGCCATCGCGGCACGTCCGGGCACAACAGCTTCAACGAGCCGCACATCCTGGCGATCAGCCAGGCGATCTGCCTGTATCGGCAGCGTCAGGGCATCAGCGGGCCGCTGTTCCTGGGACGCGACACGCACGCGCTGTCGCAGGCCGCCTTCGTCAGCGCGATCGAGGTGTTCGCGGCAAACGGCGTCGACGTGATGGTCGATGCGGAGGACGGCTTCACCCCGACCCCGGTGGTGAGCCATGCCATCCTGACCTACAACCGGGCACGCCGCGACGGCCTCGCCGACGGCGTGCTGATCACGCCGTCGCACAATCCGCCCGAGGATGGCGGCTTCAAGTACAACCCGCCGCATGGCGGTCCGGCCGATACCGAGGCCACCGACTGGATCGAGGCGACCGCCAACCGGCTCCTGGAGGGCGGCGAGGCGGTCCGCCGGCTGACCTACGCGGCGGCGCAGCGTTCCGGCCACGTGCATCCGCACGACTATGTCGGCACCTACACCGGGGATCTCGGCAGCGTGCTCGACATGAAGGCGATCGCGGCCAGCGGCCTGAAGCTCGGCATCGATCCGCTCGGCGGCGCCGCGGTGCGCTACTGGGAGCCGATCATCGGCCGCTACGGGCTCGATGCGACGATCGTGAATGCGCAGACCGATCCCACCTTCCGCTTCATGACCGCGGACTGGGACGGCAGGATCCGGATGGATTGCTCGTCGCCGTTCGCCATGGCCGGGCTGATCGGCATGCGCGAGCAGTTCGATCTCGCCTTCGCCAACGATCCCGACGCCGACCGGCACGGCATCGTCACCCGCTCGGCGGGGCTGATGAACCCGAACCACTACCTTACCGCCGCGATCGACTACCTGTTCACGCATCGGCCGGACTGGAGCGCTGCCGCCGGCATCGGCAAGACCATCGTCTCGAGCAGCAGCATCGACCGCATCGCGACGCGGCTCGGCCGCCGGCTGGTCGAGGTGCCGGTCGGCTTCAAATGGTTCGTGGACGGCCTGACCGACGGCTCGCTCGGCTTCGGCGGCGAGGAGAGTGCGGGCGCCTCCTTCCTGCGTCGCGACGGCACGGCCTGGTCGACCGACAAAGACGGGTTGATCCTGGGGCTGCTCGCCGCCGAGATGACGGCGGTAACCGGGCGCGATCCCGCCCGGCACTACGCGCAGCTCACCGAGAGCCTTGGCGTGCCGTTCTACGAACGGATCGATGCGCCGGCCTCGCCGGAGCAGAAGAAGCTGCTGAAGACCCTCAGGCCGGAACAGGTCGCGGCCGGGACGCTAGCCGGCGAGCCGATCGAGCAGCGGCTGACCGCGGCACCCGGCAACCGGCAGCCGTTCGGCGGCCTGAAGATCACGACTCGCAACGGCTGGTTCGCGGCACGTCCATCGGGCACCGAGAACGTCTACAAGATCTACGCCGAGAGCTTCATCGGCGAGGGCCATCTGAAGCAGATCCAGCAGGAAGCACAGGCCATCGTCCGGCGCGTGTTCGAGAGCGCCGGACTGCACTGAAACCCGGAGGAAACCAATGAGCAAGCCGAACTTCAAGGCACGCTACGACAACTTCATCGGCGGCGCTTGGACCGCGCCGGCCAGGGAGCGCTACTTCGAGAACACCTCGCCGGTCAACGGCCAGGTGCTGTGCGAGATCGCCCGCTCCGATGCCGCCGACATCGAGCGCGCGCTCGACGCCGCCCACGCCGCCAAGGAGGCCTGGGGACGTACCAGCCCGGCGGAGCGCGCCAACATCCTCATCGCCATCGCCCAGCGCATCCAGGACAATCTCGGCATGCTCGCGCAGGCCGAGAGCTGGGACAACGGCAAGCCGATCCGCGAGACCATGGCCGCCGACCTGCCGCTTGCGGTCGATCATTTCCGCTACTTCGCCGGCGCCATCCGCGCCCAGGAAGGCGGCATCTCCGAGGTCGACCACGACACCGTCGCCTACCATTTCCACGAGCCGCTCGGCGTCGTCGGGCAGATCATCCCGTGGAACTTCCCGATCCTGATGGCCTGCTGGAAGCTCGCCC
>CAXUCM010000095.1:0-9921 GCA_964249315.1 uncultured Acetobacteraceae bacterium
CCCGCCCCCCCCGGCGCGCGCGGCGGCGCCCCCCCACCCCCCGCCCGGGGGCGCCCCCCCCGGCGCGCTCGCGCCAGAGCAGGGGGCTGTCCGGCTGCAGCGTGACCGCCGCGTCGAGGTCGGAGACGGCGGCACGCGGACTGTCGGCGACGAGCTCGCGCTGCGCACGACGCAGCAGCAGCCGTGCCACGGGCTGCACGCCCTGCTGGCGCAGCGTCTCGAGCTGCAGGGTCAGCTGCGCCGCCTGGGTGGCGCCGCGAGCCTGGGCGAGTGCTGCGGTCAGGGAGGCGAGCCTGGGGTCCGGCGCCGCCGCGGCCAGGAGCAGGGCGGGCGCCAACAAAAAGGCGCCGCTCCCGGGGAAGCGACGCCCTGCGCGCGAACCCAGGCGCACGAAGTTCAGCCCTGGCGGGCCTTCATCCGCGGGTTCTTCTTGTTGATCACGTAGACCCTGCCGTGCCGGCGCACGACCCGGCAATCCTTGTCCCGCACCTTCGCCGATCGCAGGCTGTTCCTGATCTTCATGACACGACCTTGCTGACATGGCCGCGATGGCCGAAAGGAGGGCGAGATACCGGCGGCGGGAGCGTGGGTCAAGGGTTTCCCATGCTGCCGCCTGCGTTTGCATGTGCCTTGGGAAAAGGCAGGTCAGGGCTCTGCCCTGAACCCGCTGGGGCCTTGGGCCCCAGACCCCGATTCTGGAAGCTAGGCCTGCGGCACCGATGCGACCGTCTTGAGGATCCGGGAGGCGATCTGGTACGGGTCGCCTTGCGAGTTCGGGCGGCGGTCCTCGAGGTAGCCGCGATAGCCGTTATTGACGAAGCTGTGCGGCACGCGGATGGAGGCGCCGCGGTCGGCGACGCCGTAGCTGAAGGTGTGGATCGACTGGGTCTCGTGCTTGCCGGTCAGGCGCAGATGGTTGTCCGGGCCGTAGACCGCGATGTGTTCCTCCTTGGCGCCTTCGAAGGCGGCCATCAGTTTCTCGAAGTAAGGCTTGCCGCCGACCTCGCGCAGGTAGGCGGTGGAGAAGTTCGCGTGCATGCCGGAACCGTTCCAGTCGGTGTCGCCCAGCGGCTTGCAGTGATACTCGACGTCGATGTCGTACTTCTCGGTCAGCCGCTGCAGCAGATAGCGGGCGACCCACATCTCGTCGGCGGCCTTCTTGGAGCCCTTGCCGAAGATCTGGAACTCCCACTGGCCTTTCGCGACCTCGGCGTTGATGCCTTCGTGGTTGATGCCGGCATCGAGACAGATATCGAGATGCTCCTCGACGATCTTTCGCGCGACGTCGCCGACATTGCTGTAGCCGACGCCGGTATAGTACGGGCCCTGCGGCGCGGGATAGCCGCTGGCGGGAAAGCCCAGCGGACGTCCGTGCTTGTAGAAGAAGTATTCCTGCTCGAAGCCGAACCAGGCGCCGGGATCATCAAGGATGGTGGCACGCCCGTTCGAGGGATGCGGCGTCTCGCCGTCCGGCAGCATCACCTCGCACATGACGAGGACGCCGTTCTTGCGCTGGCTGTCCGGGAACATCGAGACCGGCTTGAGCACGCAGTCCGAGCTGCCGCCCTCGGCCTGCCTGGTGGAGCTGCCGTCGAAGCCCCAGAGCGGCAGTTGCCCGAGCTCGGGGAAGCTCGCGAACTCCTTGATCTGGGTCTTGCCGCGGATGTTGGGGACCGGCGTGTAGCCGTCGAGCCAGAGATATTCGAGCTTGTATTTCGTCATTCGCTCATCTTTTCGGTTTGCAGGGAAAGGATGTCGGCGGTCCGAGCGTTCCACGAAGCATCATCCGTGCCAAGCCGGACGCTGCACCGCCGGGTGCAACCAAGACGTACTCGGTGTAACAGGAAGCGATGGCAACCAACGGCAGTCGAACCTGGGGCGGATTCCTGGTCATGGCCTTCGTCGTGCTCGGGCTCTGCGGCCTGTTCTCGACCTACGCGGCGCAGTTGCCGTATCAGCGCGAGGAATACGCGGAGACCAAGCTCGACGCGGCACTTGCGGCTCCGGACGCAAACCAGCGCCTCGAGACGCTGCGCGACGCGCTGGGCGACGACGCCGCCGGCGCCTTCGCCGCGACGGGCGACGCCGATACCCGCATCGAGGCGGCGCGACGCGTGCTGCGGCAGCATTTCCGCGACCAGGCCCGCGACATCGCGCTGCGGCTGCGCATCGTCATCGCGGTGTTCACCGGTGCGGCCGCCCTGTTCGGGCTGATGGTCACCAGCGTGCTGCGCCGCTCCTCCTGAGTGCGCCCGGCTCAGGCCGGCGACCGCCTGCCTTGCTGCAGCCGGCGCCCGGCGGCCAGGATCGCGAGCCCGGTCACGATCGCGGTCAGCACCAGATACAGCGCCGGGCTGCGCGCATCGCCGGTGCGTGCCACCAGCCAGGTGTCGATCAGCGGCGCGGTGCCGCCGAACAGGGCGATGCCGAGCGCGTAGCCGACCGACAGCCCGGTGCCGCGCTGCTCGGTGGGGAACACCATCCCCATCACCCCGGATAGCGGCGCGAAATAGGGCAGCGCGATCAGCGTGAAGGCAAACGGCAGCAGGAACAAGGCGGCCGGGACCGGCCAGAGCCCGAGCAGCAGGAACATCGGAAAGGCGGTGAGCAGCACCGCCAGGCACGACAGCAGCATCATGCGGGTGCGCCGTCCCGCATCGAAGCGAGCGGCGAGGCGCAGACGCAGCGGCGTCGTCACCAGGATCGCGGCATAGATCAGGAACACCGATCCCAGCGCCGATCCCGCATGCATGTGCAGCTGGGTGGCGGCGTAGGTCGGCAGATAGAGGAGCAGGTAGGTCTGCGCCGTGCCCATCGCCACCAGCCCCGTCGCGATGGCGATGCCGCCCAGCATCTGCGTCACGGGTTCCGACTGCCGGTCCGGCGACTGACGCTGGGCGAGGAAGCTCGGCGCATCGTGCAGCCGGCGACGCAGCACCAGCGCGACCGGACCCGCGAGCGCGCCGATCGCGAAGGCGACGCGGAAGCCGGGCGCGTGCAGGATCGGCACGGTCGGCTGCTGGCTGAGCAGCCAGGCCACCCCGGAGGCGACCAGGCTGGCGAGATACTGGCTGGTGCCCTGCCAGCTCGCGGCACGGGTCTCGTTGCCGGCGGAATGCTCGATCATCAGCGCGGTCGAGCTGCCGAACTCGCCGCCGAGCGCGAAGCCCTGCAGCAGTCGCGCGGCGAGCACGCCGAACGGCGCGGCGAGGCCGATCGTCGCCGCACTCGGCAGCACCGCCATGATCGTGCTGGCCAGCGTCATCAGGGCGACCGCGAGCACCATGCAGGCGGCGCGGCCGCTGCGGTCGGCATAGCGGCCGAGGATGAGAGCGCCGACCGGACGGGCGAAGAACGAGACGCTGAACGTGCCGAAGGTCAGCAGCAGCCGCATCGTCGGGTCGCCGCCCGGAAAGAACGTCCGGCTGATCGTCACGGCGAAGAAGCCGTAGATGACGAAGTCGTAGAACTCGAGCGCGTTGCCGATGGTGGCGGCGACGATCATCGCCGGCCGCGAGAGCGTGGCCGCTTCGCTCATGTTCGCATCCTCGCATCGCGGCGCATCGCGCATCGTCCCTGCGATGGCGTCGTCTTGCAAGGGTGCGGGGACGCGCGGCGATCGAGGCGGTTCAGCCCGGCCGCAGCGCGCCCGTGAAGAACGTCACCAAGGCGGCATCGAACTGCCGGTGGAAGCCGGCACGATCGAAGCCGGGCGCGCTCGCGCAGATCTGCGGCGCGATGCGCGCCAGTGCCGCCGGGCAGGGTGCGAGGAAGTCGAAATGGCCGGCGTGCGGCACGACGTGAAGCTCGGGCTTGCGCGGCAGCGAACGCCTGACGATCTCGGCATAGTCCGGGTTGGGCAGGACGCGGTCGTCCGCCGCCTCCCAGAGCTGGACCGGCTGGGTCACCGGCGCGAGCCCGGCGCGGTCGAAGGCGAAGCCGAGCGCCGGTGCCGCGATCCCCAGGGCGCGGATCGGCGGCATTGCCGGAAGCGGGAGGGTCGCCGCTGCGGGCCGTGCGCCGGAAGTGCCGCGGTGATCGGCGACGAGACGGCAGTCGAACCATCCGGGGTGGGCGGCACAATGCGGGCCGACCCGACGCAGATCCGGCCTGCCGCCGGCGGCGATCAAGGCGGTCAGCCCGCCGGCGGAGAAGCCGAAGGCGCCGATCCGGGCCGGATCGACGGCGTCTTGCCGCCAGGACGCGGTCACGAAGTCGATCACGGCGGCGAACTGTCCGGCGCGCCCGAACACGTCCAGCGCCCGGCTCTGGTCGCGGTAGTTGTCGCCCAGGAAGGTCGGCGCCGCGACGATGAAGCCGGCGCCGGCCAGCGCGAGCGCGGTGTCGGCGTGACCCGAGAAGTTGCCGCCATTGCCGTGCGCGAGCACGACCAGGGGCAGCCTGCGTCCGGCGAGCCGGCCGTCCGGCACCAGGAGCTGCTCGAACAGTTCGACCGGCGTCGCCCGGGGGTTGCCGACGCTCGGATACCACAGGCCGACCTCGATGCCGGGCCCGGGCCCGTACGGCACCGTGACCGTCGTGAAGCCGACGGCGCCCGCCCAGGCGCGCGTCGCGATGAGCAAGATCGCCAGGATCGGAGGGAGGATGCGAAGATCGTTCATGCGGCACCTGCTGGACACCGCTTCGGCTTGGCGGACCCGGCGCGCGCATGCGAGCCTCGCTGCGGCAACGGGCGAACGGGTGCGCCGATGGGCGAGCGGGCGGCGGCGGCTACCGTGATGCAGGCGATCGTGCAGCGCCGCGCCTTCGGGGATCGGCGGGAATGGTCGCGCGAGCTCGCCGCCGCTACTGCAGCCGGCCTGTTCCTCGGGCTGATCGGGCCGTTCGGGAGCTACCTCAACGCGTCCCGTCTCGTCGTGCTGGCGTACTGGCTCGGCACCGTGCTGTTCGGCGCGGTCCTGTTCGGCCTGACCCTGCGTCCGGTGATGCGGCTGCTGCCGCGACGCGGACCGGGATCGGTCGCAATCGCCGCGGCAGCCCTGCTGCTTGCCGCCGCGGCGATGAGCCTGGCCGGTCACGCGGTCGCCATGCGGCTCTGGCCCGGGCCGATCGGCGGGATCGGGAGCGCCGCCTGGTACGGGCAGACCATGCTGATCTCGACGCCGCCGGCGCTCTGCTACTGGCTGTCCGGCCGCAGGGAAGCGCCGGCGTCAAGCCGCCGCACCGTGTTCCTCGACCGCCTGCCGCCCCAGCTCGGGCGCACGCTGATCGCCCTGCAGATGGAGGACCATTACGTCCGTGCGCATACGGCCCGCGGTTCCGCGCTGGTGCTGATCCCGCTGCACCAGGCAGTCGACGAGCTGGCCGGCCTGCGCGGCCGGCGCACCCATCGCTCCTGGTGGGTCGCCGACGAGGCGGTCGCGGCGACGGTGCAGGACGGCCGCAACCTGCGCCTGCGTCTGGTCAACGGTCTCGAGGCGCCCGTCTCGCGTCGACACGTCGCAGACGTGCGAGAGGCCGGGCTGCTGCAAGGCCAGGGCTCTGCCCATTGATCCGCTTCGCGGCTCAATCGCTCAAGGCGAAGCCTTGAGAATCCATCCATAAGAGTTTTCAAAGGCGAGCCTTCGGCGGGATCGAGCCGCGAAGCGGATCGATGGGTGGCGCCCCAACCTCAACCCTCCGGAATGGCCTCCGACAGCGCGCCACCCATCCGCAGGGGCGCGAGTTGCCGGGCCAGACCGGTGCGGTCGTCGGTCTCGACGAACAGGCCGCTCAGGCTGGCCGCACCTTCGGCCGGTCCGAGGCGCTCGCCCGGCATCTTGCGGACGAAGCGGGCGATCGCCGGCTCCTTGGCCATGCCGATGACGCTGTCGTAGTCGCCGCACATACCGGCATCGCTCATGTAGGCGGTGCCGCCGGCGAGGATGCGGTGGTCGGCGGTCGGCGTATGCGTGTGCGTGCCGATCACCAGCGAGACGCGGCCGTCCAGATGGTGCGCGAACGCGGTCTTCTCGCTGGTCGCCTCGGCGTGGAAGTCGACCACCGCCGCCTGGATGGTGACGCCGAGCCGATGCCGCGACAGCAGTTCGTCGGTCAGCCGGAACGGGTCGTCGAGCGGGTCCATGAACAGCCGGCCCATGACGTTGGCCACCAGCGCCCGACGGCCATCGACCAGGCTCACCACGATGCTGCCCTGGCCGGGGGTGCCGGGCGGGAAGTTCAGCGGCCGGATGATCCGCGGCGCCTGGCTGATATGGCCGATCAGCTCCTTGCGGTCCCAGGCATGGTTGCCCAGCGTGATGACGTCGGCGCCGGCGGCGAACAGGCTGTCGGCCATCGCCGGCGCCAGCCCGAAGCCGTGGCTGGCATTCTCGCCGTTGACCACGGCGAGGTCGAGCCGCAGCCGCGCGCGCAGGCCGGGGAGCATGCTCTCGACCAGCTCGCGTCCGGCGCGTCCGACGACGTCGCCCAGGAACAGGATCCGCAAATGCCTTCACCTCTCTACGGTCGCGCGACCGCGTTCGGTCACGATCAGGTCCAGCTTGCGATCGAACCGATCGCGCGGCACCGCCGCCACCTGCCGGAAGGAGAAGCCATAGCCTACCGAGCGCGCCCGCGGCAGTGCGGCCAGCGTGCGGTCGTAGTAGCCGCCGCCATGGCCGAGGCGATAGCCGTGCGCATCGAAGGCCACCAGCGGCACGAACAGCAGGTCGGGCTCGGTCGCGGCGATCGGGGTGTCGGGATGCTGCGTGCCGAACCGGCCCTCCTGCATGACGGCGCCGGGATGCCAGGGACGGAAGCGCAGTGCCTGGCCGCGCGGCGTCGTCTCGGGCAGCAGGATCGGGTATCCACGCGCGTGCAGCTCGGTCCAGAGCGGCCGCAGGTCGGGCTCACCCGGAAGCGGCCAGACCCCGGCGACGACGTCGCCGGTGCGTAGCGGCGCGTGCCGGAGCAGTGCCTCGCGCAGGGCGGCCGCGTCGGAGGCGGATGGTGGGGGATTCGGTCGCATGAGCCGTCGCATCGCGCGCTTGGCCGCCGCGATCGACGCCGGATCGGTCAAGTGCGAAGCCGCCATGGCCGTTGGACTGTCGACCTCCCGGAACCCGCTTGTGCAGGTGGGCGCCAGGTAACGTGACCGATGGCCACGACAGTGCCAGCTCCCGAGGAAGTGCTTATCGGCCCAGGGGTTGAATTGCCTGACGCACCGGGCAGCCCCGCACGCACAACCTAGTCACGCTCGAGCGATGCTGCAATGGCCTCCGCGCGCTCGGCCAGGCTGAGCAGCTGCCGCTCGCGCCATTGCACCTGCGCCCGCACGGCCTCGGCCTCCTCGATCATCGCCGCGGTCGCCGGCGGCAGTCGGCTGGCGGAGATGTCGTGCAGCTCGTCGGCCATCAGCAGCGAGGCCAGCGCGAGCAGCCGCGCCTCGCCGCTCTGGCCGCCGAGCGCCTTGATGCGCTCGATGCGCCGGTCGACATGGTTCGCCATCGCCTGCAGGTGCGCCTCCTGGCCGTCCTCGCAGCCGACCACGTAGGCGTAGCCGTTGATCCGGATCGTGACCTGCGCCATCGCCGGTGCCTAGCTCCCGTCCGCCCGCGTCGCACCCGCGTGTCCCGCCTCGGACATTTCGTCGAGCACGGCGCGCAGGCGGCCGATCAGCGCATCGAGGTTGCCGGCCACCGCGGGCAATGCCGCCGCCTCGGCGAGCGGCCGCTCGATCGCCGCCTCGCGCCGCTCGACCGCGAGCGCGATGCGGCGCAGGGCCGCAGCCAGCCGCTCGGCCGGATCCGGGTCAGGGACGTCGCTTCGATCCGGCCGTGCCTCGACGCCTGGATGTTCGGGTCCGCGATATTCAGACAATGCGGCGATGCTCCCCGGCCGGCAGTACGATGCGCGGACGGCATTGCACAGATCGCTCGCAGCGGTTTGAACGTCAAGCATGAAGCAGGCGAGCCGGCCTTGGACGCGACCGGAGCGGGCGGTGACGGTCCATGACCTGGCGCAGGCGCGCCTGGCGGTGGCGGCGGCACACGCATTGCCGGTCCGGCTGATCCTGCTGTCCGCACCGGCGGCGGCCGGCTTCCTCGGTCCGGGATGGTGGCTGGCGCTGATACGGGCGCTGCGGCTGCACGGCGCCGCCCTGGACGTGGGGGATCGCCTGGATTGCGGCACGGCCGCGGGACGCGCGATGGAGGCGCTGCGCCTCGGCCAGCGAGGGCTGATCCTGTCGCCCGACTGTCCGCAGTTCGAGGCGGTGTCGGCCCGCGCCTCCGCCCTGGGCGCCCGGCTCGACGGGTCGCGACCGCCGACCCTCGACCTCGCGGCCAGCGGGGCGGCACGCCGGCTGCGGCACTGGCTCGAGACCGGGCCTCCCGGCTCGCCGCGACCGTGACAACCGACGGTCCCTCGTCTAGATGCAGTAGCACTCTAAGTCCCTGCGCAGGAGACACCGCGATGTCGATCACACCGGCCGTCAAGAAGATCATCGACAATTACGAGAGCGAGAATCCCGGCACCAAGGCGAACCTGGTGCGCATGATGAATACCGGCAAGCTGGCGGGGACCGGCAAGCTGGTGATCCTGCCGGTCGACCAGGGCTTCGAGCACGGGCCGGTTCGTTCGTTCGGCCCGAACCCGGCCGCCTACGATCCGCACTATCATTTCTCGCTCGCCATCGAGGCGGGCCTGAACGCCTACGCCGCACCGCTCGGCATGATCGAGGCGGGTGCGGACACCTTCGCCGGCCAGATCCCGACGATCCTCAAGCTGAACAGCTCGAACAGCCTGGCGACCGAGAAGGACCAGGCGATCACCGGCTCGGTCGACGATGCGCTGCGGCTGGGCTGCTCGGCGGTCGGCTTCACCATCTATCCGGGCAGCGAGTACGCGTTCCAGCAGATGGAGGAGATCCGCGAGCTTTCCGCCGAAGCCAAGTCGGCCGGGCTCGCCGTGGTGATCTGGTCTTACCCGCGCGGGCCGGAGCTGGACAAGGCCGCCGAGACCGCGATCGACATCTGCGCCTACGGTGCGCACATGGCGGCCCTGCTCGGCGCGCACATCATCAAGGTCAAGCCGCCGACCGAGCACCTGTCGCTGGCCTCGGCGAAGAAGGTCTACGAGGAGCAGCGCATCGACGTCTCGACGATGCCGGCGCGGATCCGCAACGTGGTGCAGTCCTGCTTCGCCGGACGCCGCATCGTGGTGTTCTCCGGCGGCGAGAATGCCGGCACCGAACAGTTGCTCCACACCATCCGCGGCATCGCCGAGGGCGGCGCCAACGGCTCGATCATCGGCCGCAACAGCTTCCAGCGCTCGCGCGAGGACGCGCTGTCGCTGCTGTCCACGGTCATCTCGATCTTCAAGGACGCCGCCTGACCCTCGACGCGTCGTGCCCGGCTGCCGCCTCTACCTGGTGACGCCGCCGGCGCTCGACCCGGCTTCCTTCCGCGACCGCCTCGCCGCCGCCCTTGACGCCGGCGATGTCGGCGCGGTGCAGCTCCGCCTGAAGGATGCGACGGACGAGGCGGTGCGGCGCGCGATCGACGTGCTGCGTCCGGTGGCGCAATCGCGCGATGTCGCCTTCCTGCTCAACGACCGACCGGATCTCGCACGTGCGCATGGCTGCGACGGGGCGCATGTCGGCGCCGGGGACATGCCGGCCGCCGAGGCACGCGCGCGGCTCGGGGAGCTGCAGCTCGGCGTCTCCTGCTACGACAGCCGGGATCTGGCGATGCGTGCGGGAGAGGCCGGCGCCGACTACGTCGCGTTCGGCGCGTTCTTCGCCAGCTCGACCAAGGCCACCGAGATCCGCGCCGATGCCGGCCTGCTGCACTGGTGGTCGGAGCTGATGGAGCTGCCGGTGGTCGCGATCGGCGGCATCGACGCGCGGAACTGCGCGCCGCTGGTGCCGGCGGGTGCGACGATGGGATCGGCGGCCGTCATGCCGCCCTCCCGAAGAGG
>CAXUCM010000096.1:0-5392 GCA_964249315.1 uncultured Acetobacteraceae bacterium
GCTGAGATCGTACCAGCCCGAAAGCTCGGCGAGCGGCAGCGCCAGGCTCTGCGACTGGCCGACACGCAGCGTCATCGCCCGGCTGCGCCCGGTGTAAGTGTCGAGCATGCCGACCTGGACGCTGAACTGGCCGCGATTGACGACGGTGAGGGTGAGCCCGCAATCGGCCGCGTCCTCCAGCACGCCGACATCGAGGTCCGCACGGTCGAGCCCGGCGCCGCCGCCCTGGAACGACCGGAAATAGCCGTTCGGGCCATAGACCATCAGGTCGTAGCTGCCGTCCGCGGCCAGCTTCCAGGTGTCGGCGAGCTGCTTGCCCGGCTCGACGGTATAGGTGCGCGGGAGCACCGAGGCGTCGGACGAGCGGACCTGGTAGGCCAGCCCGACCGCGCCCGGATTGCCGAACGTCAGGCCGAAGGTCGAAGTCGTGCGATCGGGCAGGCCGCGCACCTGCATCCGATAGGGCAGCGCGCGGGCACGGCGGAAGCCGGGCTCCTGCTGCGGCACCGCCTGCTGCGCCGGCGGCGTCGGCTTGTAGTCGGGATGACGCAGCGCGTCGGGCGGCATGAACGCCGCCGTCGAGGGCAGCGGCACGACGACCGCGTTCGGCGTGCGGAAGTTGAACGCCGAGGTCAGGTCGCCCGCGACGGTGCGTCGCCAGGGCGTGATGTTCGGCTCGACCAGCGTCGGGTTGGCGCCGGCGAAGCGCTGCTCGATGAAGCGGATGATCGAGGTGTGGTCGAACAGCTGGGAGTTGACGTAGCCGCCCTTGCTCCAGGGCGAGACCACCAGCATCGGCACGCGGGCGCCGAGCCCGTACGGTCCGGCCTGGTACTCGCTGCTGCCGGGGAAGATCTCATGAACGGTGGAGACGGTGGAGGCGCCCTGCGTCGCATCCTGCGGCGGCGTCGGCGGCACCATGTGATCGAAGAAGCCGTCATTCTCGTCGTAGGTGATCAGCAGCGCGGTCCTGCTCCAGACCTCCGGGTTCGCGGTCAGGATGTCGAGGATCTGCGACACGTACCAGGCGCCGTAATTCGCGGGCCAGTTCGGGTGCTCGGTATAGGCCTCCGGGGCGACGATCCAGGAGACCTGCGGCAGCGTGCCGGCGGCGACGTCGCTGCGGAAGTCGTCGAACAGGGTTCCGGAGACGGCGATGTCGGTGCCGGTGCGGGCGAGCTCGGCGAGCGGGCTGCTCGCGGGCGCGTTCTGGTACTGGTGGAAATAGAGCAGCGAGTTGTCGCCGTAATTGCCGATATAGGCGTTGTCGCCCCAGCCCCAGGATTGCGCGGCGGTCAGGCCGGCGCCGACATCCTGGTAGATCTTCCAGGAGATCCCGGCCGCCTGCAGCCGCTCCGGGTAGGTCGACCAGCCGTAGCCGGCCTCGGCGTTATCCACCACCGGACCGCCGCCGCTGCCGTCATTGCCGACCCAGCCGGTCCACATGTAGTAGCGGTTCGGATCGGTCGGGCCGAGCAGCGAGGCGTGATAGGCGTCGCAGATGGTGAAGGCGTCGGCCATCGCGTAGTGGTACGGGATGTCGGCGCGGGTCAAGTGCGCCATCGTCGTGGTGCCCTTGTTCGGCACCCACTGGTCCCAATGGCCCTGGTTCCAGGCCAGGTGCGTGCTGCCCCAGTCATGCGCGAGATCCTCGAGAAACTGCAGGCCGAGATCGGGCGCGCCGGGGTGGAACGGCAGCACCGTGCCGGCGCCGTTCGGCTGATGCCAGACCGGCAGGCCGGACGGCAGCGTGACCGCGCGCGGATCGCCGTAGCCGCGGACGCCCTGCAGCGTGCCGAAATAATGGTCGAACGAGCGGTTCTCCTGCATCAGCACGATGATGTGCTCGACATCGTCGATGGTGCCGTGCCGGTTGTTCGCCGGCAGCGCCAGCGCGCGGCCGATGCTCTGCTGCATGCCGGCGGCGAACGCGGTCGAGCCGAGCAGCTTGAGAAAGGAACGACGATCGGGTGGATGCATGCGGCCAGCTCCCTGCGGAATCCAGGGGGTGCGGATAGACCGTTCGCAGCCGGCTTTGGTGTCGGTTTAACGACGTTTTCGCGACATTCGCGTCGGCCGGGTCAGGGCTGGCCCTCGAAGCGCTCCGTCGTCTCGTGGCCGGGCAGGTCCGGGCCGCAATCGCTCCAGGGCAGACGGCTGTCGATGCCGTAATGATGGTCAGGCCGAACGGCGGAGGCGTCGTCCAGGCTGCCCACGGTTACCGCCAGATGGTCCTCCGCATCGCCGTCGTCGTAGAGCGGCGAGCCGCAGGTCGCGCAGAAGCCGCGCGTGGCGACCGGCGAGGAGCGGTATTGCTGCGGCGCGCCTCGGGTCCAGCGCAGCGCGTCGCGCGGGATGCCGAGCAGCGTCGCGTAACCGCCGCCGGTCGCCTTGCGGCACATCGAGCAGTGGCAATAGGTGGCAGCCAGCGCGCCCGCATCGAGCCCGCTCGCGCCGCCGGTGTCGATCGCGTAGCGCACCGCGCCGCACAGGCAGCCGCCTTGCACGATCGTCATCTCGACCTCCCGGAGCATCAGCCGTCGAAATGGAGCAGGCGTGAGAACGTCCGGATTTCATCGATCAAGGCGTCCGGCGCCTCGTAGAACGGGAAGTGACCGCCGGCGGCCATCGTGGCGTAGTGCACGACGTCGTGCGACTTCTCGGCCACGGCACGCGGGGGCATCGGGAACACCGGATCGGGAAAGGCGCTCAGGCCGGTCGGCACCTCCACGCGTCTGCCCGCCGGGAGGGTCGTCTCCTCATGACGCTTCGCGCCGTAGATCCAGATCGAAGTCGCGAACGCGTCGGTGACGAGATAGAGCATGATCTCGGTCAGCAGCTGATCGCGCGTGAAGATCGCCTCGAACGGGCGCTCGCGCCGATCGGACCAGGCGTGGAACGCCTCCACGATCCAGGCCGCGACGCCGACCGGGCTGTCCGCCATCGCAAAGGCGAGCTTCGCCGGCTTCGTCGCCTGGATCTGCGAGTACGCCCCTTCTTTCGACCAGAGGGCGAACTCCGCGGCCACGAACGCCTTTTCCTCGTCGCTCGCGTCGGCGGCGACCTTGCCGGTGAGCTGCTCGGCGCCGGCAGCGCGGAGCGCGACCCCGAGCGAATGGATGCCGGCGAGGCGCTGCGGGCGATGCAGGCCCAGGAGGCTCGTCACGTGCGCGCCCCAGTCGCCGCCGTGCGCGACGTAGCGGTCGTAGCCGAGGACGCCCATCAGCTCGTCGAACAGCAGGGCGACCGCGCGAGGTCCCATCGGCATCGCGGGCCGCCCCGAGAAGTCGTAGCCGGGATAGGACGGGATCACGACGCTGAACGCGTCCTCCAGGCGCCCGCCATGGCGTTCGGGGTGGGCGAGGCGGTCGACGAGGTCGCCGTAGGAGTGGAACGAGTAGGGCCATCCGTGCGCGATGAGCAGCGGCCGGGGCGCCGTCCCCGAGCCGCGCTCGTGCACGAAGTGGATGTCGAGCCCCTGGACCGTGGCCGTGTAGTGCGGAACGGCGTTGATGCGCCGCTCCTGCGCACGCCAGTCGTACCCGTCGGTCCAGTAGCGGCAGAGCTCCCGCATGAACGAGACGGGAGGGCCGTAGCGCCAGTCGTCCGAGCCCGGCGGCGCGGGCAAGGCATCCCACCGATAAGCCGCCACGCGCGCACGGATGCGCTCCAGCGTCTGATCCGGAACATCGACCCGAAACGATTTTGGAACGTCAATGGGCATCGATAAACCTGAGATAAACGGATTCTCAAGGCCGAGCCTTGAGCGGGTCCAGGGCAGAGCCCTGGCCTCAACCATACCGCGCGATCGACAGGTCTTCATAGGCGATGTTCGGCCGCTTGCCCGCGATCAGGTCGGCGACCAGCCGGCCGGAGCCGCAGGCCATGGTCCAGCCGAGCGTGCCGTGACCGGTGTTCAGCCACAGATTGCTGTAGCCGCCGGCGTGACCGACGATCGGGGTGCCGTCCGGCGTGTTCGGGCGCAGCCCGGTCCAGAAGGTGGCGCGAGACAGGTCGCCGCCGCCGAACAGCTCGCCGAAGCTCAGCTCCAGCGTCTCGCGCCGCTCCGCGCGCAGCCGCATGTCGTAGCCGGTCAGCTCGGCGGTGCCGCCGACGCGGATGCGGTCGCCGAGGCGGGTGATCGCGACCTTGTAGGTCTCGTCGTTGACGGTGGAGACCGGCGCGCGCTCGGGATCGGTCAGCGGGATCGTCAGCGAGTAGCCCTTCACCGGATAGACCGGCAGGCGGATGCCGAGCGGCCGCAGCAGCCTCGGCGTGAAGCTGCCGGTCGCGACCAGGTAGGCGTCGCCGGTGAGCAGGCCGGCGCTGGTCTGCACCCCGGTGATGCGTCGTCCGTCCGAGCGCAGCGCGGTCAGCGTCGTGTTGCCGCGGAACGTCACGCCCTGTGCCTGGGCGAGGGCTGCCAGCCGCTGCGTGAACAGGTGCGCGTCGCCGGACTCGTCGCCGGGCAGGCGCAGCCCGCCCTTCAGACGATGCGCGACCCGGCCCAGCGCGGGCTCGGCGCGGACGCAGCCGGCGACGTCGAGCAGCTCGTGCGCGACGCCGCCATCGGCGAGGATGCGCATGTCCTCGGCGGCATGGTCGAGCTGCGACTGCTTGCGGAACAGCTGCACCAGGCCGCGCTGGCGGTCGTCATAGGTGATGCCGGTCTGCACGCGCAGGTCGCCCAGGCAGTCGCGGCTGTATTCGGCGAGGCGCAGCATGCGGCCCTTGTTGCGCGCGTAGGCCTCCTCGTTGCAGTTGCGCAGCAGCTGCGCCATCCAGCGCCACATCGCGGGGTCCAGCCGGGCGCGGATCACCAGCGGGCTGTGCCTGCCCAGCATCCAGCCCAGCGCCTTGCGCGGCAGCCCGGGCGCGGCCCACGGCGTCGAGTAGCCGGGCGAGACCTGGCCGGCGTTGGCGAAGCTGGTCTCCATGCCGGGCTGCGCCTGGCGCTCGATCACCTCCACCTGGTGGCCGAGCTGCGACAGGTACCAGGCCGAGGTCACGCCGATCACGCCGCCGCCGAGGACCATCACCTTCATCGCACCCGCTCCTCCGGGTCGCCGAGATAGTGCCGGTGATAGCGCGCCCCGAGCGCGGTCAGGATCTCGTAGGCGATGGTGCCGGCCGCATTCGCGACCTCGTCGAGGCCGACCTGCGGGCCGATCAGGTCGATCGCGGTGCCGGCCGGCAGTTCGGCATCGGCCAGCGCGGTGACGTCGAGGGCGAGGCTGTCCATCGAGATGCGGCCGACGATGGGAAAAGTGCCGCCAGCGGGAAGTGCGGCGACGCCGCGGCCGCCGCCGGCGCGCAGGAAGCCGTCGCCGTAGCCGACCGCGACCGTGGCGATCCGGGTCGGCGCCGCGGCCGTGCACCTCGCGCCGTAGCC
>CAXUCM010000096.1:5402-9589 GCA_964249315.1 uncultured Acetobacteraceae bacterium
CGCGTAGGGGCCGTTCGGCGCGGTAGGCGGCGCCGTAGCCGACGCTCTCGCCCGCCTCGATCCAGCGGCACTGCACGAGGCGTCCCTGCAGGCGCACGACGGCCTGCATCGGGTTCGGCGATCCGGGCCTCGGGTTGACGCCGTACAGGGCGCTGCCCGGGCGGATCATCTGGTAGTGCCAGCCGGGCCCGAGGAAGCTGCCGAACGAGGCGGCGAGGCTCGCTGGGATCGACGCGAAATGCTGCAGGCACTGCACGAAGCGGCGACGCTGGACGGCGTTGAGCGGATGCGACGGGGTGTCGGCGCAGGCCAGATGGCTCATCAGCAGCACCGGCTCGATCCCGTCGAGGCCGGCGGGGTCGTCGGCCAGCGAACGCGCCTCGGCCGCTGACAGCCCGAGCCGGGACATGCCGGTATCGACCTGGATCGCCGCCGGCAGCGCGCGTCCCGTGCGCACCGACAGCGCCCGCCAGCCAGCGATCTGCTCCATGCTGTTCAGCACCGGGATCAGCCCGTGCCCGGCCATCGCCGAGGCGGTGCCCGGGGGCGGCCCGTTCAGCACGTAGATCGCGCTGTCGCGGGCGAGGCAGGGCCGCAGCAGCGCGCCCTCGTGCAGGTGGGCGACGAAGAAGTGCCGGCAGCCCTCGCGCTGCAGCCGGCGCGCGACCGAAGCCGCACCCAGCCCGTAGCCGTCGGCCTTGACCACCGCAGCGCACAGCGCGGGTGCGGCGAGGTCGCGCAGGATGCGCCAGTTCGCGGCGAGCGCGTCGAGATCGACGGTCAGGACGCCGCCGGCCCAGTCGGGATTCATGCCGCGGCGGCCGACGGCACGCCCTTGCTGGTGGAATACTCGAAATGCAGCGCGGTCTCGGGATGGACGATCGGGTGGATCGCGTGTGCCGCCATCGCCGCCTCGCTGAAGCCCTGCAGGATCAGCTTGAGCTTGCCCGCATAGGTCGCCACGTCGCCGATCGCGAACACGCCCGGGCACGAGGTCTCGCAGCTGCTCGGCGTCACCTGGATGTGGTGCAGCGCCGATTGCAGGCCCCAGTCCGCGATCGGGCCGAGATCGGTCGACAGCCCGAAGAAGGCGAGCAGCGTGTCCGCCTCGAGCAGCCGGGCGTCGCCCTCCAGGGTCGCCACCTCGACGGCCTGGAGCGCGCCCGCGGTGCCGTGCAGGGCGCGCAGCTGGTACGGCACCACCAGCTCGATGTCGCCGGCGGCGGCGAGCTGCGACAGGCTCTCCGGGGCGGCGCGGAACTTCGCGCGTCGATGCACCAGCCAGATCTTCGACGCGATGCCGCGCAGCGCCAGCGCCCAGTCCACGGCGCTGTCGCCGCCGCCGGCGATCACCACCCGCGCCCCGCGCAGCGCCTCGCGGCGGCGCACGTAGTACTGCACGGCGCCGGTGCGCTCGTAGGCGTCGAGCCCGGGCAGCGGCGGCCGGTTCGGTCCAAACGCGCCGGCGCCGGCGGCGATCACCACCGCGCGCGCCGTGACCGCGTCGCCGCGATCGGTGTGCAGCGTGAAGGCGCCGCGACTGCCGTCCAGTCGCTCGACCCGCCGCCCCAGCAGCCGCGGCACCGCGAACGGCGCGATCTGCTGCTCGAGCGCCGCGATCAGCGCGCCGCCCTCGATCGCCGGATGCGCCGGGATGTCGTAGATCGGCTTCTCCGGATACAGCGCCGCGCACTGTCCGCCGGCCTCGCCGAGGCTGTCGATCAGCACGCTGCCGAGCTTGAGCATGCCGCACTGGAACGCCGCGAACAGCCCCACCGGACCGGCGCCGATGATCGCCACGTCGGTCCGCATCGTCTCGCCCTGCATCCTGCCCCCATCGCGCCGTGCCGGCCCTACATTGTGGAGTGCGCCGGGGCTACGGCAAGATGCGCCGCATGGTTCCATCCGGCACGCGCCTGCTCGACAGCCTCGCCGCCACCGAGGCGTTCGGCCGCGCCCTCGCGGCGGAGCTGCGGCCGGGCGACACTCTCCTGCTCGACGGGCCGCTCGGCGCCGGCAAGACCACGCTGGCCCGTGCCCTGCTGCGCGCGCTGTGCGACGATGCGGCACTCGAGGTGCCAAGCCCGAGCTACACGCTGGTGCAGAGCTACGCGGCGGCGGCGGGCCTCACGGTCTCGCATTTCGACCTGTGGCGGCTGGACGGGCCGGGCGCGCTGGCCGAGCTCGGCTGGGACGAGGCGCGCGAGGGCGTGGTCCTGGTGGAATGGCCCGACCGGCTCGGCGGCCTGACCCCGGACGACGCGCTGAGGGTGCGCCTGCAGCCGGTGCCGGGGCGGCCGGAGCAGCGCCTGGCGACCTGGACCGACGGGCGGCTCCTCCCGGCCGCGCCATGACCGTCTCGTTTCCCGGCCTGTTCGCCGCTCTCGCCTCGCGCGTGCCGCGCACCGCCATCGTGCTCGGCGCCGGCCTGGGTATGCGCATGCGGCCGCTCACCGAGCACACCGCCAAGCCGCTGCTGGTGGTGGCCGGGCAGAGCCTGCTCGACCATGCGCTCGACCGGCTGGGTGCCGCCGGCGTCGAGCAGGTCGTGGTCAACGCGCACTGGCATGCCGAGCAGGTCGAGCGGCGGCTGCTGGCGCGCGCGGCGCTGCGGCCCGGACCGCCGCGCACGATCGCGCTGCACGAACCGGCACTGCTGCAGACCGGCGGCGCGGTGCTGGCGGCACTCTCCGCCGGGCTGCTCGACCGCGAGGCGCCGTTCTTCGTGGTCAACGGCGACAGCCTGTGGCTGGACGGGCCGACCTCGGCGCTGGCGCGGCTTGCCGACGGCTTCGATCCCGAGCGGCTCGACGTGCTGCTGCTGGTCAGCCGCATCGCCTGGTCGGTCGGCGATCTCGGCGCGCGCGACGCCGGCGACTTCGCGCTCGACCCCGACGGGCAGGTGCGACGACGGCGCGAGCACGAGATCGTGCCCTACGTCTATGCCGGCGTGCAGATCGTCTCGCCGCGGCTGTTCGACGGGGTCGCCGACGGCGCCTTCAGCATCAACCCGCTGTGGGACCGTGCCGTGCGCGCCCGGCGGCTGCGCGCGCTGGTGCATGACGGGCCGTGGTTCCACCTGTCGCGACCGGCCGACCTGCTCGACGCCGAGGCGGCGTTGCGCGACCCGACTTTCGGGCCGCCCGACACGTGAGCGCGCTCAACCTCGCCTGCATCCCCGACCCGCTGCCGTTCCTGGACAGCCTGGCGCGCGCCTGGCTGGACCGGCGCCCCAGGGAGGACGATCCGGAGGACGACCCGGAGGGCGACCCGGGGGCGGGGCACACCGGCATGATCCTGCTGCCGACCCGTCGCGCCGCGCGCGCGCTGGTCGAGGCCTTCCTGCGCGCCACCGGCGGACGGGTGCTGCTGCTGCCGCGCATCGTCGCCGTCGGCGGCCTCGACGAGACGCCGCTGATGCTGTCCGGCGAGCTCGACCTGCCGCCCGCGGTCGAGCCGATGCGCCGGCTCGCCGAGCTGTCGCGCCTGGTGCTGGCGGCGGGCGATCGGCTCGGCACCGCCCCGGTCGCCGACCAGGCCTGGCGGCTGGCGCAGTCGCTCGCCGAGCTGATGGACGAGGCCGCGCGCGCCGAGACCGACCTCGCCGAGCGGCTGCCGGGTCTCGCCGAGACGCATGCCGAGCACTGGCAGATCACGCTGGAGTTCCTGCGCATCGTCACCCATGCGTGGCCGCTCTGGCTGGCCGAGAACCGCCTGATCGACCCGGCGGCGCGACAGGTGGCCCTGCTGCGGCGTCAGGCGGAGCACTGGCGCGAGCGGCCGCCGGCAGGGCCGGTCTGGGCCGCCGGCTTCACCGCCGCCACGCCGGCGCTGGCCGAGCTGCTGTCGGTGGTGGCGCGGCTGCAGCAGGGCACGGTGGTGTTCGCCGGCATCGATCGCGGACTCGCGCAGGAGGTCTTCGAGACGCTGCCGGCGTTCCACGCGCAGAGCGGCGTCGCCGACCTGCTCTTCCGTCTGGGCGCGCGCCGCGAGGACGTCGCCGACTGGGACGTAGGCGACTGGGACGTCGCCGACTGGGACATGGGCGCCGGCATGGTGCCGGCGGGGCGCGTGCGGGCGCTGCACTCGGCGCTGCTGCCGGAGGACGCGATCGGCGCCTGGCTCGAGGATGCGGCGCCGGCCGAGCTCGCCGGGCTGTGCCAGCTCGTCGCCGCCGACCAGCAGGC
>CAXUCM010000096.1:9599-9899 GCA_964249315.1 uncultured Acetobacteraceae bacterium
GATCAGGGCCGTGAAGACAGCCACGGGCGCCAAGGCCCGCATCGTCAAGATCCCCTACGGCCTGTTCCGGACGCTGCTGCTCACCTACGCGCTGGTCGACAAGGACCCGCCCTTCACGGCCCAGCAGCTCGCCGCCCTGGTCACGCCCGACCGCGGGCTCGCCGGGCGGGTGGTGGTCGAGATGACCCGGTTCGGCGTCATCGTCGACGACAGCGCCGGCGAGGCCCTGGCCGCTTCGCCGCCTTCGGTGCTGCTGCGGCTGCTGGCGCGCGCCTGCGTCGACGGCCTGTCGCCGGTGGC
>CAXUCM010000097.1:0-9861 GCA_964249315.1 uncultured Acetobacteraceae bacterium
GCCGGCAACCCGTTCGGGCTCGGCTCCTCGGTGACCGCGGGCATCGTCTCGGCGCGCTCGCGCGATATCGGTGCGGGTCCGTTCGACGACTTCCTGCAGCTCGACGCGCCGATCAATCCCGGCAATTCCGGCGGCCCGTCCTTCAACATGGGCGGCCAGGTGGTGGCGCTGAACACCGCCATCGTCTCGCCGACCGGCGGCTCGGTCGGCATCGGCTTCGGCATTCCTTCGGAGATCGTCGCCCCCATCGTCGCGCAGCTGCGCGAGAAGGGCCATATCGATCGCGGTTGGCTCGGGGTGACGCTGGAGGACCAGCCGGACCCGAGCGCGGCGGTCGCCATCGTCGCGATCGACCAGACCGGGCCGGCGATGCGCGCCGGGCTGAAGCCGGGCGACCAGGTCGGTTCGGTCAACGGCGACCGGGTCGAGAACGCGCGCAGCCTGATCCGCGCCGTCGCCGCCGCCCCGCCAGGCAGCAAGGTGCGCCTGTCGGTAACGCGCCAGGGCAGGATCATCGACGTGCCGGTCGTCGTAGGCCGCCGCCCCGCAGAAAACGCAGGCTAGACAGATGGGGTCTGGGGCCTGTCACGCGATGGCGTGCTTCGCATGACTGCCACCAGCGAATCCAGGCAGAGCCTGGTGAAGGGAGAAACCAATCGTGCGCATCCTGCTGGTCGAGGACGACCCGACCGTGCGCGGCTTCGTCGCCAAGGGCCTGAAGGAGGCGGGGCACCTCGTCGAGCAGGCCGACAACGGCAAGGACGGCCTGTTCCTCGCGGTCAGCGAGAGCTTCGACTGCGTCATCCTCGACCGCATGCTGCCCGGCGGCATCGACGGGCTGCACCTGCTGGAGACGCTGCGCGGCCAGAACAACGCCACCCCGGTGCTGCTGCTTTCCGCCCTCGCCCAGGTCGATGAGCGGGTTGCCGGCCTGAAGGCCGGCGGCGACGACTACCTGACCAAGCCGTTCGCCTTTGCCGAGCTGCTCGCACGCGTCGAGGCGCTGTCGCGTCGCGGCCGCGGCGATGGCGGTCCGCTCACCAAGCTGGTGGTCTCCGACCTGGAGATGGAGCTGCTGTCGCGGGCGGTGAAGCGGGCCGGGCAGAAGATCGACCTGCAGCCGCGCGAGTTCCGGCTGCTCGAATACCTGATGCGCCATGCCGGCCAGGTGGTCACCCGCACCATGCTGCTCGAGGGGGTGTGGGACTACCATTTCGATCCGCAGACCAACGTGATCGACGTGCACGTCTCGCGCCTGCGCCACAAGATCGACAAGCCGTTCCCGACCGCGCTGATCCACACCATCCGTAACGCCGGCTACATGCTGCGGCCGGACTGAGCGGGCGGCGATGCGGTCGGTCTTGGTCCTGCTGCGACGACGCCTGCGTTCGGCGAGCCTGCGGCTGGCGGTGGTGCATGCCGCCCTGTTCGCGCTGAGCGCGGCGATCTTCCTCTGCTTCATCTGGTGGGCGACGATCGGGCTGCTGGAGCGGCAGGTCGAGGCCGCGATCAACGCCGACGCGCAGGCGCTGTCGGAGCGCTGGCAGGAAGGCGGGCTGCCGGCGCTGGCGCTGACCATCCAGGACCGGCTCGAGCAGAACGTCGACGACGATGCGATCTACCTGATGGTCGACCAGGGCAACGTCCGCGTCGCCGGCAACCTGCGCTCCTGGCCGGAGGCGGTCACGCAGACCGGCGCCTGGTACCAGCTGCCGATCGCGCGCGCCGGCACGCGCGGCATCGCCGAGGTGCGCGCGGCCGAGCTGCCGGGCGGCTTCCGCCTGCTGGTCGGGCGCGACGTGCGGGCGCGCATCGTGCTCAAGCACCTGATGACCGACACCATGCTGTGGGCGCTGGTGGTGGTGATGTTCCTCGGCGCCAGCGGCGGCCTGGTGCTGCGCGGGCTGTTCCGGCGCATGGTGCGCGACATCGCCCGCACCAGTGCGGCGATCGCCGCCGGCGACCTCACCCGTCGGGTGCCGCGCTCGGGCAGCGGCGACGAGTTCGACCGGGTGTCGCAGACCATCAACGCCATGCTCGACCGGATCGCGCGGCTGATGGACGGGGTGAAGCAGGTCAGCAACGCGATCGCGCACGACCTGCGCACGCCGATCACGCGCGCGCGCACGCGGCTCGAGGACGCCGCCCTGCACGGCGCCGGTACCGAGGAGCTGCGCGCCGCGGTGGAGCGCGCGGTGAGCGACCTGGACGGCATCACCGCGGTGTTCGAGGCGCTGCTGCGCATCTCCGAGATCGAGGCCGGCTCGCGCCGCTCCGCCTTCGCCGAGATGGACCTCGCGCCGCGGCTGAGCGATCTCGCCGAGCTGTACGGCGCTCTGGCCGAGGAGCACGGGCTGCGCCTGGAGCTGGTGCGACCTCAGCCGCTGATGCTGTGGGGCGACCCGTCGCTGATCCAGCAGGCGGTGGCGAACCTGCTGGACAACGCGATCAAGTTCTCCCTGCCCGGAGGGGCGGTGCGGCTGCGCGCGCGCATCGTCGGCCGGCAGGTGGCGGTGGAGGTCGCCGACCAGGGCATCGGCATGGCGCAGGCCGACCGGATGCGCGCCTCCGAGCGTTTCTTCCGGGCCGAGGCGGCGCGCCACACCGAGGGTTCCGGGCTCGGCCTGTCGCTGGTGCAGGCGGTGGCGCACCTGCATGACGGCAGCCTCGCGCTGGAGGATGCCGAACCCGGCCTGCGGGCGATCCTGACGCTGGGACTGGCGCGGCCGCCTGGCGCACAGATGAAGGCAGCTTCACCCGCGGACCACGCGCGTGCGACCATCAAGCCGCTATCCTCGGTATCATGAAGCGATCCCCGTTCGCCACGTTCCTGCCGCCGACCGTCGCGCTGGCAATGGTTGGGTTATCGTTCGGATCGGCGGACGCCGCCGCGTTCGATGCGGCGGACGATCACGCCATGGTGGTAACCACCGATACCGACGCCTATTGCCGGTCCCTGTCCAGCGAGCTCGCCTCGCACGTGCCGCTGCCGCGCGACGTGAGCGACCTCAAGCGGCAGGGCGACGGCCTATGCCGGCACGGCGAGGTGCGCGGCGGCATCGCCAGGCTGCGCCGCGCCCTGGTGGTACTGAACCCGAACGCCGCGCCGCGCTGACCGAAGCGGCGCCGGCGACCCGTCACGTCAGCCGGGTCTGCGCCTCGAAGCCGGCGAGCGTCTCGTGCTGCCCCTCGAGGCTGAGTGCCAGGACGCTGCCGCCGCCGGCATGGTGCACCGAGCGGGGGGGGCGGGTGCGGGGGGCGCCGACGGAGAGATAGCTGCCGAGGTCGGCGGCCTGGTGGTTCCAGCCGCTCGCGGTCATTGCCGCGCGCAGGTCGAGCGCGTCGGTGCGATAGTTGCCGGACAGGGCGGCGCTGCCCGCCGCCGGCAGCACTAGGGTGTTGGCGCTGCCCTGCTCGTCGAGCGCTGCACCCGAGACGAGACGCGTCGGGGCGTCGCTGGCGTGGCTGAACTGCATCGTCGGCGCCGAGGTGGCGATCGCCGCCGAGCTGCCGGGCTTGGCGTAGCTCATGCTGTACAAGTGCAGGTCGACCACGCTGCCGACTGCGCCGTACTTCGCGTTGGTCACCTCGGCACCGAGGCTCTCGTTGACGCCGCCATCCGCCGCGTCGAGCGGCACATGGCTGGTGTTCCGGTAGATTTCCTGTCCGTTCAGGTAGTAGGTGATGCTGCCGCGCTCCCAGTCGACGGCGAAGGTGTTCTTCTGGGTGAGGTCCGCCTTGAAGCTGGTCGCGGTATAGTCGTTGGCGTTGTTCGCACCCTTCCAGTGCACGGTCGAGAAGCCGCTCTGGCGTGACGAATCGTAGGTTTCCAGCAGGTCGATCTCCGCGCCCGGCCACTGGTTGTTGGCCGGCCAGAGATCGATGCAGACGCCGGCGCCCTGGCCGCGATCGAGGCTGGCGGTGACGCTGTACAGGCCGTAGCCCTGAGCCGAGCTGGAACCGAAATCGGCCTGCATGAAGCCGGTGTTGGACCAGCCCTCCGCTGCCGTCGAGCTGAGCGTCAGCGCACCGCCCGAGAAGCTGAAATCGTCGGACTTGCCCCACGAGATCGGCCAGAGCGATCGGTTGAACGCGTGATCGTTGCCGAAATTGTCGGTCCAGACGGTCTGGAAGTTCGAGCTGTTCAATGTCGCCACGTTGGGCCTCCCGTCGCGTAATATGTTGCGATACCGGAACAGACACGATCATCTCGATCAAGCGCCGGAACGGTTTTTCGCGTCAGTGATGAGCGATTCCGCGCGGATGCGGGAACCGGGCTCGCGAGCGGCCGATGCACGGCTTCGGGCGCGTCGGCTTTCCAGTCGACTTCGCGCACGCCGTCATCCGACCCGGCTGTCGGGTTGCCGATCGATCGGCACCGTTATGACAACGCCGCAACTAGAACATGCCGGATGAAGCCGCACAACCGGTTAATCGCTGCGACGGTCTGATTTTTCCAATGAAGGTTTCCGATACCGAAACTGTCACGATATACGTTTCGTTTCCGTATCTTGCTCGATCATGACCCGGCTTGCTCTTCTTCTAGGTCAGATCATGATCCCGCGCCTCTAGGCTGAGGTCGCGATGCACGTCGACGGAAAGCAATAACCCGAAGCCGAACATCACCGTCAGCATCGCCGAACTGCCATACGACACCAGCGGCAGCGGCACGCCGCCGACCGGGATCGCGCCCATCACCATCGACAGGTTGAAGGCGCAATACAGGAAAAAATTCACAGCGATGCCGAGCCCGAGCAGGCGACCGAACTTATTGCGAGAACGTAACGCCATCAGCATCGCTCCCAGCACCAGCAGCAGCAGCAGCGTCATCACCGCAGCACCGCCGAACAGGCCGAACTCCTCGGCGATCGTGGTGAAGATGAAGTCGGTCTGCTTCTCCGGCAGGAAGTTGAGCTGCCCCTGCGTGCCGTGCAGGTAGCCCTTGCCCCACAGGCCGCCCGAGCCGAGCGCGATCTTCGACTGGATGATGTTGTAGCCGGCGCCGAGCTTGTCGTTCTGCGGATGCAGGAAGGTGATGATCCTGGCCTTCTGGTAGTCATGCAGGTGCGCGTAGACCAGGCGGCCGAGCAGCGGCACCGGCGCCGTCAGCAGCACGATCTGCCACCAGCGCATGCCGGCGGCGACGAACAGGCTGGCCCCGACTAGCCCGATGATCGCCGCCGTGCCGAGATTGGGCTCCTTGAGCACCAGCGCCACCGGCGCCAGCACCATCAGCGCCGGCGGCACCAGGAACAGCGGATTGCCCAGCCGCTGCCAGCTCGCACGGTGGAACCAGGCGGCGAGCGCCATCACCAGGGCGATCTTGGCGAACTCCGAGGGCTGCACCTGCAGGCCGGCGACGACGATCCAGCGCTCGGCGCCCTTGCCGACATGCCCCAGCCGCAGCACCGCCGCCAGCAGCAGCAGCGAGGCGCCGTAGAGCGGCCAGGCCAGCCGGATCAGGATCCGCGGGCCGAGCATCGCCACCGCCAGCATCATCACCAGCCCGACGCCGAAGCGGATTGTCTGCGGCAGCGCATAGGGATGCGCCGCCCCGCCGGCGGCGGAATATAATGCCGCGTAGCCGACCCCGCCGAGCAGGCAGATCAGCAGCACGTAGATCCAGTTGACGCGAGCCAGCTTGGCCAGCGGGCGCGGTCCGGCACGCGTGCGCAGCAGTCGCTTCTCGAGCGTCATCGTCCCTACCCTGCCCTGCCGGGAGGTGGCGCGTCGAGCGTAATGAACAAAGTCCGGGACGGGACGCAGCCCCAGACCCCGATCTCCTAAGCAAAGGATTTCAAAGGCGAGCCTTTGATCGGGGTCCAGGGGTGAAACCCCTGGCCTTCCTAGATGAAGCTGACGCCAGCCCCCGGATCGGTGATGCCGAGCAGCGTCACCCGGCTGCCGTCGGACAGGCTCAACGTGATGCTGCCGTTCTGCACGTGCGTGTGCAGGTCGGAGGCGGTGTAGCCGAACAGGTCGATATGGTCGCCCTGCGGCCGGAAGCCGCCGATCACGTCGAGACCGCCGCCGGCCCCCTTGACCAGGTCGAGCGTGATCCCCCCGGCGCCGGCGGCGATGGCGGCCGAGCCGCGGCCGCCGACCACCTGCAGCGGGCCGCCGCCGGAGGTGACCTCCATGCCGCCCGTGCCCTGGAAGATCAGGCCGTAGCCGGTGCCGGTGGTGATCGCCGACGGACCGCTGCCGCCGACCACGATCATGTTGGCGCCGGCCGCGCTGACGACCACCGTACCGGCGCCGCCGATGATCGAGTCTGCCCCCGCAGCGCTGCCGTCGACCGTCGCCGCACCGCTGCCGGTGAACACCGCCTCGCCGTGCTGCGCCTGGACCAGCAACGTGCCGGCGCCGCCGACGACGGTATCGCCGCCTGCGGCACCCGCGTTCACGGTGGCAGCACCGGCGCCGGTGAACATCACCGCGCCCGCGGCGGGGGCACCGGTGAAGAGGGTGGTGCCGCCGCCGCCGACGAGGCTCTCGCCGGCCTGCGTCGCGACCAGGTCGGTCAGGCCGCCCGAGGCGCCTAACAGCGCATCGTGGCCGCCGCCGCCGCTCAGCGTGGTGTTGCCGCCGGAGGCCACCAGCACGTTGCCGCCGGCGGCCCCCCCGGCGAACTGCCCGCCGCCGGCGCCGCCGACGATCGTCGCGGCACCGAGGCCGCCGGTGACCGTGCTCGTGCCGCTGCCGCCGGTGAAGCTCAGCGTGCCGCTGCCGCCGCTGACCAGCACGGTGCCGCTCGCCGCCGACACCGTGTCGTGGCCGGCGCCGGCGCGCACGGTATCGCCGTCGCTCGCGGCGTAGCTCTGCGCGGCTTCGCCGAGGACCACCAGGTTGCCGCTGCCGGCGATGCCGGTGGTGGCGGTCTGCACCGTGGAGGCGGCCGGAAGTGCGGTCTCGACGGTGCCGGCGGCGGTGCCGTCGCTCAGCCACAGCCCTTGATTGCCGCCGGCATCGGTGCCGGTGAAGCCGAGACGGTCGAAATAGACGAACAACCCCTGCGGATCGAGCCCGGTGGCGGCGGCGTTGGCGGGCGCGATCTCGCGTGTGCCGGCCACGGTGCCGTCGCTGATCCAGAGCGCGGAACGGCTGCCGGCATCGAGGGCGGTGAAGGCGACGTCGTTGCCGAACACGGTCAGCGCGCCGATGCCGCTGAAGGCGCCGATCTCGCGCGTGCCGGCATCGGTGCCGTCGCTGCGCCACAGCCCGGCCTGACCGGTGCCGGTGGTGGCGACGAACAAGGCGGCATCGCCGAGCCGCACCAGGCTCGAGACGCGGCCCAGCACGACGCCGCCGGCGACCGCGATCTGGCGGGTGCCGGCGCCGGTGCCGTCCGAGACCCAGAGCGCCGAACCGCCGGCGCCGCCGACGGCAAAGCTGAACAGCGCCGTGCTGCCGAGCGAGACGAAGTCGGCCTGGCCCGGACCTGAGCCGAGATTGGCCGGCGTGAGCTGTCGGGTGCCGGCTTTCGTGCCATCGCTCACCCAGAGCGAGCTGGCCGCGGCACCGCTGGCGCTGCGATCGTTCTCGAACAGCACGGTGCCGTTGCCGAGTGCGGCATAGGCGTCCGGCGCCACGACGGCATTGCTCGGCGAGACCTGCACGGTGCCGGCGGCGGTACCGTCGCTGCGGTACAGCGACTGGCGGGTGACGCCGAACGGGTCCGGCGCGCCGGTGAAATAGAGCGTGTCGCCCACCACCGTGAAGCCGCTCGCGGTCAGGCCCGAGGCGAGCAGCGTGGTGCTGTTGCCGTTGCTCAGCCAGAGCGAATCCGCATGGGTGCGCGGGTTCTGTGCGGCGATGACCGCGCCGCCATCGAAGGCCTGCATGGCGCTGATCGTCAGCGCCTGGCCGGAGGCGTCGGTGAGGGCCACTTGCTGGGTGCCGGCCGCGGTGCCGTCGGTGCGCCAGAGCGCGGGCAGGCCCTGCGCGTTGCCGCCGACGAACAGGGTGAACGCGCCGATACGGACCGGGTCGAAATCGGCCTGGATGGCGACGCCGAGATCGACCGCGCCGGACGCGTCGAAGCCCGCGGTCGCCCACAGGTCGAACCGGCCGGTCGATGAGCTGGTAGCACCGAACAGGATATGCGCCGTCATCGTCACCCCCCGGATGGATGGGGCTCCGGCTTAGGGTGCAAAAGTTAAGGATTGGTTTCAGGAAGCTTCGTCCTGGCCGTGCTTGACCGGGCCGCTTGCCTGTTTGCACGCTCGACCGATGCCCTGCCCGTCTCTCCGCTCCGTGCTGTCGCTGCTCGCCTGCCTGCAGGCAGCGACGGCGCATGCTGCCGAGCCCGGCCGAGCGATGCGAAGCCGGCCGGAGCCGGCGCTCGACCGCTTCCTGCACGAGCAGGACGCCGATGCCCGCGCCCGGCTCGCGCGCATCCCCGGTCGCGACGCCCTGCTCGCCGCGATCGCAGCGGTGGACAATGTCAATACGGTGCACCGGATCGCGGCGGCGGGCGGCCGGCGCTTCATCCTCGAGCGTCCCCCCGACGCGCGGCGTGCCCGCCTGCTGATGCGTGGACCCGGTGGCGGCGAGACCGTGCTGGTCGATCCGAACGAGCCCGGCGGTGCAACATTTCCCGGCGAGATCGACCGGCTGGCGCCATCCCCCGATGGTGGGCTGCTCGCCTGCGAGGTCGCCTCGGGCTCGGACGGGCGCGTGCTGCGCGTGATCGAGACGTCGAGCGGCCACGAGCTGCCCGACCGCATCGATCGGGCGGCCCCGGGGACCGTGTCCTGGGCGCCGGACGGGCGCAGCTTGTTCTACACGCGGACGCCGCATCCCCGCATCTACCGGCACGTGCTCGGCACCGACGCCGCGCGCGATCGCCTGGTCCTGGATGCCGGCCGGCTCGACGGCGCTGCGGCGTCGGCCGCGGTCGTGCCGGCGCCGGGATCGCCGACGGTGCTGGTGCGGGTCGGCGACCGCGCCGCCGCCTCCTTCTACGCAGCCCCGTCATCGTCGATGGATGCGAGCGCGATCCCCTGGCGCCTGGTGGCCGGCCCGGCCGACGCGGTGATCGGCGTGGCGCTGCGCGGCACCCGCCTCGACCTGCTGACGCGCCGGGATGCGCCGCACGGCAGGATCGTCGAGGCCGACCTCGACGCTCCGCCTGGGAGCGCGCCGCTGTTCGACGGTGCACGGCTCCTGGTCGGTCCGGGCAGCGGCGTCATCACCGATCTCGGCCTGCCCGGCGACGCGCTCTACTTCACCCGGCGCGACGGCACGGTGACGACGCTGCTGCGGCTGCCCGCGTCGGCCGCGAAGCCGGAGATCATCACGCTGCCGTTCCCCGGTACGATCGCGGGCGGACTGGTCGTCGATGCGACCCGCCCCGGCGTCGATCTCGGCCTGCAATCCTGGCTGCGGCCGCTGCAATGGCTGCACTACGATCCGGGCGCGCACCATTTCGAACAGCTCGGCCTGGAGCCGGCGTTCCCGCACGACCTGCGCCCCTACCAGACGGTCGAGACGAGCGCGCGGGCGGCGGACGGCGCTCCGATTGGGCTCACCCTCATCGCCCGACGCGACCGCGCGCGCGAGCAGCGCCGGCCGGCGCTGCTGGCCGACACCGGTGCGGACGGCGTCGCCTACGATGCGCGCTTCGTCGCCGCCCTGCTGCCCTGGCTCGATGCGGGGGGCGTGTTCGCGGGGGCGCACGGGCGCGGCGGCGACCGGGCGATCGGCGACTTCGTCGCCTGCGCGCAGACGCTGGTCAGGCTCGGCATTACCGATCCCGCGCACCTGGCCGCGAGCTTCGCCGGCGCCGGCGCGCTGCGGCTCGCCGGCGCCGTGATCCGGCGGCCGGCGCTGTTCCGCGCGGTCTTGCTCCGTCCGGAC
>CAXUCM010000098.1:0-9837 GCA_964249315.1 uncultured Acetobacteraceae bacterium
TCATCATGATCGCGTTCTTCTTCACGATGCCGATCAGCAGGATGATGCCGATGATCCCGATGATGTCGAGATCGTAGCCGCCGAGCTGCAGGAACAGCAGCGCCCCCACGCCCGCCGACGGCAGCGTGGACAGGATGGTGAGCGGGTGCAGGAAGCTCTCGTACAGCACGCCCAGCACGATGTAGACCGCAACGACCGCGGCCAGGATCAGCAGCAGCTCGTTGCCGAGCGATTTCTGGAATGCCGACAGCGCGCCCTGGTACGCGGTCGTGAAGCTCGCCGGCAGCCCGACTTCCGACTTCGCCTGCTCGATGGCGGCCACCACCTTGTCGAGCGACGCGCCGGCGGCGAGGTTGAACGAGATCGAGATCGTCGGGAATTGTCCGAGATGCTCGATCTGCAGCGGACCGTTGGTCTCCGACAGGCTCACCATCGCATCGAGCGGCACCTGGGCCGGAGCCACGCCGCCGGTCGTCGTCGATGTGGAGGACGGCAGGTAGATCGCCGACATGGCGCCGCGCAGGCTGCGCACGTCGCGCATGTCGGCGTTCAGGATCACCCGGTACTGGTTGGATTGCGTGTACAGCGTGGAGGCGATGCGCTGCCCGAAGGCGTCGTAGAGCGCGTTATCGATCGAGGCCGGGGTGATGCCGAACCGGGCCGCGGTCTCCCGGTCGATGGTCATCTGCAGCTGGCGGCCATTCTGCGACAGGTCGCTCGACACGTCGCGGAACAACGGGTTCCGCGCCAGCCGATCGACCAGGCGTGGCGCCCAGCCGGCGAACATCGCCCCGTTCGGGTTCTCCAGGAAGAACAGGTACTGGGCCCGCCCCACGGTGCTGTCGATGGTCAGGCTCTGCACCGGCTGCAGCGCCACCGAGATGCCGGGCAGCATCCGGGTTGCCTGGTTCAGTCGGCGGATGATCTGCGTGGCGGTCAGGCTGCGTTGCCCGAATGGCTTCAGCGTGATGAGCATGCGGCCGCTGTTCAGCGTCTTGTCGGTACCGTCGACGCCGATGAACGAGGAGAGGTTGACCACGTCGGGATCGCGCAGGACGACATCGGCGAGATGCTGCTGCTGCTCCGCCATCGCCGCGAACGAGATGTCCTGGGCCGCCACCGTGACCCCCTGGATGGCGCCGGTATCCTGTTGCGGAAAGAAGCCCTTGGGGATCTCGACATACTGGACGCAGGTCAACACGAGGGTGGCGGTGGCGACGAGCAGGGTCAGGCCCTGATGGTCCAGCACCCAGCCGAGGGCGCGGTCGTAGCGCCCGATCACCCAGTCGAAGCCGCGTTCGGCGGCGAGGTCGAGCCGGTTGCGGCTGCTCTGCGGACGGTGACGCACCAGCAGCGCGCACAGCATCGGCACCAGGGTAAGCGACACCACGGCGGAGAGGATGATGGTGGTGGCGAGCGTGATCGCGAACTCGTGGAACAGCCGGCCGACCACGTCGCTCATGAACAGCAGCGGGATCAGCACCGCGATCAGCGAGACCGTCAGCGATATGATGGTGAAGCCGATCTCGCTCGAGCCGCGCAGTGCCGCCTGCACGGGCGTCTCGCCGGCTTCGACGTAGCGGGCGATGTTCTCGATCATGACGATGGCGTCGTCGACCACGAAGCCGGTGGCGATCGTCAGCGACATCAGCGACAGCGTGTCGAGCGAGAAGCCGAACAGGTACATCCCGGCGAGCGTGCCGACCAGCGACAGCGGCACCGACAGGCTCGGGATCAGCGTCGTCGGCAGGCTGCGCAGGAACGCGAAGATCACCAGCACCACCAGCACGACCGCCAGGCCGAGCTCGAACTCGACGTCGCGCACCGAGGCGCGGATCGTCGTGGTCTGGTCCGACAGCACCGTGATGTCGAGCGCGCTCGGCAGCGACAGCTTCAGCTTCGGCAGCAGCGCCTTGATCTCGCCGACCACGGCGATGACGTTGGAGCCGGGCTGGCGCTGGATGTTGATGATGATCGCGGGCGTCTTGTCGGCCCAGGCGGCGAGCTCGGTGTTCTCGGCGCCCTGGATCACCGAGGCGACGTCGGACAGACGCACCGGGCCGTTGTTCTTGTAGGCGACGATCAGGCGGCGGTACTGCTCGGCGCTCTGCAGCTGATCGTTGTTGTTGATCGTGCTGTCCTGCGAGGGGCCGTCGAAATTGCCCTTCGGCAGGTCGGTGTTCTGGTTGGTGATGTCGGTGCGTATGTCGTCGATCGCGATGCCGAGGGAGGCGAGCGCGCGCGGGTTGATCCTGATCTGCACCGCCGGACGTTCGCCGCCGGCCAGGGACACCTGCCCGACGCCCCTGAGCTGCGACAGCTTCTGCGCGACGCGGACGTCGGCCAGGTCCTCGAGCTGGGTCAGGGGCAGCGTCTTCGAGGTGACCGCGAGCGTCATCACCGGCGTGTCGGCCGGGTTGATCTTGGCGTAGACCGGCGGCGCCGGCAGGCCGATCGGCAGCAGGTCGGTGGCGGCGTTGATCGCCGCCTGCACCTCCTGCTCGGCGACGTCCAGCGACAGGTCGAGGCCGAACTGCAGCGTGATCACCGAGGCGCCGGCGGAGCTGCTCGAACTCATCTGGTCGAGACCGGGCATCTCGCCGAACTGCCGCTCCAGCGGCGCCGTCACCGCCGTCGTCATCACGTCCGGGCTGGCGCCGGGATAGAAGGTGGAGACCTGGATGGTCGGATAGTCCACCTGCGGCAGCGCCGAGATCGGCAGGAACTGGTAGCCGACGATGCCGACCAGCAGGATCGCCAGCATGAGCAGCGTGGTTGCGACCGGCCGCAGGATGAACAGGCGCGATGGACTCACGGACGGTGCCTACTGGCCGGCCGGGCTCTGGTCCGCATCCGGCCGGTGCCTGTGGTGCCCGCGCTGTCCGGGTGTTCCGGGTGTCGGCGGCACCGGCTGCTGGCCGGGCGGCGCACCCGGACCGGGGTCTGCGTCCGATGACGGATTGGCGCTGTCCGCCGTGAGCCGGACGCGGGCGCCGTCGCGCAGCCGGTCGACGCCGTCCACCACCACCCTGTCGCCCGGCTTCAGCCCGGACAGGATCTGCACCTTGTCGTCGCTGGTCACCCCGGTCTTGACCACGCTCACGGCGACGCTGTGGTCGGGCTTGATCCGATAGACGAAATCGCCCGGCGCACCATGCTGGATGGCGGCCATCGGCGCCACCACCACGTCCTGCAGCGTATCGACCAGCAGTTCCGCGTTGACGAACTCGTTCGGGAACAGCGCCTGATCGACGTTCGGGAAGTTGGCGCGCAGCTTGACCGTGCCGGTGGTGGTGTCGACCTCGTTGTCGACGCTGTCCAGCGTGCCGGTGGCGATCGCGGTCTGGTCGGTCCGGTTGAAGGCGGTGACCGACAGGGTGCGGCCGGCGCGAAGCTGCTGCCAGACCGCGGCGAGGTCGTCCTCCGGCAGCACGAAGATCACCGAGATCGGCTGCAGCTGGGTCAGCACGACCAGGCCGGTGGTGCTCGTGGTCTGCACGTAGTTGCCGGGATCGACCAGGCGCAGGCCGACCCGGCCGGTCACCGGCGCCACGATATGGCAGTACTGCAGGTTGACCTGGGCGTTGGCCAGGATGCCCTGGTCGGCGAGCACGGTGCCCTTGTCCTGCTCGACCAGATACTCCTGGTCGATCTCCTGCTGCACCGCGATGCTGTGCTGGGCCAGCAACTGCTTGTAGCGCGCGAGGTCGGAGATCGCTTGGTGCAGCAGGCCGGTATCGTGCGCGAGCGTGCCCTGGTCCTGCTCGACGGCGGCCTGGTAGGGACGCGGATCGATCTGCGCCAGGAAGTCGCCCTTGTGCACGATCTGGCCCTCGTGGAAGCCGACCGACATCAGATCGCCGTTGATCTGGGTCTGCACGGTGATGGTCGCCAGCGGCGTGACGGTGCCCAGTCCCGACAGCGTGACCGGCAGGGCGCCGGTGGCGATGGTGGCGGCGCCGACCGGCTGTGCCGCGGCGGCGGCGTCGTGGCCGGCCGCTTGCTTCGAGGGAGTGTCGCCGATCGCGAACCACCAGACCGCCAGGGCTGCCAGCAGCAGCGCCGCCACCAGAAGTGCCGGCCGCAGCCGGCTCGGCCGCCGCATATGCGGACGATCCAGCAGGCCGGTGGCCGTCCGCGCCGCCGGTTCTGCCTGCTTGTCCATCGACCGGTCCGACCGTCCTTCCGTCATGGCTCCCTGGTGCGGATGCGTACGCCGGTTCCGCGCTGCGACATAAGCAGCAAGACGCGGCCGGATGCACGTTGCCGAGTGTATCAATGCAAGGCCAGGGCTGCGCCCTGGACCCGCTCGAGGCGAAGCCTTGAGAATCCATTTGTTTCAATAAGATGGTTCCGGAAGCCTTGGCCTTTGGCGATTCATGGTTTCATCCGGGCGGCGATCCTCCTAAGTGCGTGCGGGACGCGCCGAGAGGGAGGTCCGGTCTTGAACATGAAGAAGCACCGCCTGCTGCTTGCCGCCCTGGCGGGCGCGTGCGCCGCGCAGCCGGGCCGGGCGCAGTCGCAGAAGGCGGAGACCGTCCCGGTCGCGGTGGGCAAGGTCGGACGCGAGGACCTGCCGATCACCAGTCGCGGCCTCGGCACCGTGCAGGCCTGGCGGTCGGTGACGGCGCGGGCCCAGGTCAACGGCTACCTCACCCGGATCGACTTCCGCGAGGGTCAGACGGTGCATCAGGGCGACCTGCTGGCGCTGATCGACCCGCGCCCCTATGCCGCCCTGCTCGCCCAGGCGCAGGCGCGCAAGGCGGGCGACGAAGCGACGCTGGCCAACAACCAGGTCAACGCCCGGCGCGATGCCACCCTGGCCGAGCGCCAGTTCGCGTCCCGCCAGCAGGCCGACAACGACATGGCGCTGGTGCGCCAGTACCAGGCCAACGTGCTCGGCGACGACGCCGCGATCCTGCAGGCGCAGCTCAACCTGGAGTTCTGCCGCATCACCGCGCCGATCGACGGCGTCGTCGGCTTCCGCCTGATCGATGTCGGCAACCTGATCCAGAACAGCGCGCAGACGCCGATCGTCACCATCCAGCAGGTGCATCCGATCGCCGTCATCTTCACCCTGCCCGAGCAGGACCTGCCGCAGGTCACGGCGGCCCGCGCGCACGGAACGCTGCCGGCGACGGCGCTGACCGCGGACGAGAGCACCCGGCTCGACACCGGCACGCTGGTCACCCCGAACAACGCCATCGACACCACCACCGGCACGATCTCGCTGAAGGCGGTGTTCGAGAACCCGCACGACACGCTCTGGCCGGGCCAGTACGTCAATGTCCGCCTGCAGTTGCGGGTGGAGCCCGACGCGGTGGTGGTGCCGCTGGCCGCGGTCCAGCACGGCCCGGACGGGCTCTACGTCTATCTGGCAGAGCCGGACGGCACCGTGCGCAACCGGCCGATCCGCGTCGGCTACCAGGACGACCGCGTCGCCATGGTCACCGACGGGCTGGGCGGCGGCGAGACCGTCGTGCTGGACGGCCAGTCGCGCCTGCAGGACGGCGCGCGCATCGACCCGCACCCCGTGACCGCCGCGCCGCGCCGGAGCTGAGCGCGCCGATGAGCATCTCCAGCCCCTTCATCGCCCGTCCGATCGCGACCTCGCTGGTGATGGCCGCGTTGTTCCTGGTCGGCCTCGCCGCGTTCCCGCTGCTGCCGGTGGCGCCGCTGCCGGCGATCGACTTCCCGACCCTGACCGTCACCACCCAGTATCCGGGCGCCAGCCCCGACACGATGGCGTCGTCGGTGGCGACGCCCCTGGAGACCCAGTTCAACGAGATCTCCGGCGTGTCGCAGATGACCTCGATCAACGTGCTCGGCACCAGCACGATCACGATCCAGTTCGACCTGTCGCGCAACATCGACGCGGCGATGACCGACGTGCTGGAGGCGATCAACTCCGCCGAGGGCCAGCTGCCCAAGGACCTGCCGACCCAGCCGGAGGTGCGCAAGCTCAACCCGGCCGATCCGCCGATCCTGATCCTCTCGGTGCAGTCCGACGAGCTGCCGCTGACCACCGTCGACGACTATGCCGAGAACATCCTCGAGCAGCAGCTCTCCACCATCCAGGGCGTCGGCCAGGTGGTGGTCGGCGGCCAGCAGAAGCCGTCGATCCGCGTGCAGATCGATCCCGGCAAGCTCGCCAGCATGGGCATGACCCTCGAGGACGTCCGCACCGCGCTGTCGAGCGCCACCAGCAACAGCCCGAAAGGCAGCATCGACGGCGCCCGGCAGTCGCTGGTGATCATGGCGAACGACCAGATCAAGGCGCCGGCGGAGTACGACCGGGTCATCGTCGGCTACCGCAACGGCGCGGCGATCCGCGTCGGCGATATCGGCCGGGCGGTGCTCGGCCCGCAGAACCGCGAGCTGGCGAGCTGGCAGGATACCGGGCCCACGATCAAGCGCGGCGTGCTGCTGACCGTCTTCAAGCAGCCGAACGCCAACGTCATCGGCACCGTGCAGCGGATCAAGGACGCCCTGCCGCGGCTCGAGGCCAGCATCCCGCCGGCGATCCACGTGCAGGCCATCGTCGACAAGACCATCATGATCCGGGCCTCGGTGCACGATGTCGAGGTCACCCTGGTGATCGCGATCGCGCTGGTGGTGCTGGTGATCTTCCTGTTCCTGCGCAACGCCTGGGCGACGATCATCCCCAGCGTCACCGTGCCGCTCGCCCTGTTCGGCACCTTCGCCGCCATGTATGCGCTCGGCTTCAGCCTGGACAACCTCTCGCTGATGGGCCTGACCATCGCGGTCGGCTTCGTCGTCGACGACGCCATCGTCATGCTGGAGAACATCCACCGCCACATCGAGGACGGCATGGAGCCGCTGGCCGCGGCGCTGAAGGGTGCGGGCGAGATCGGCTTCACCATCGTCTCGATCAGCGTCTCGCTGATCGCGGTGTTCATCCCGCTGCTGCTGATGGGCGGCATCGTCGGGCGTCTGTTCCGCGAGTTCGCGATGACGGTGTCGATCGCCGTGCTGGTCTCCGCCTTCATCTCGCTGACGCTGACGCCGATGATGTGCTCACGCTTCCTGCGCACCGTGCACGAGCACGGCCGCGTCTACCGCTTCGTGGAGAGCCTGTTCGATGCGGTGCTCGGCTTCTACCGGCGCACGCTGGACGTGGCGTTGCGGCTGCGCCTGCTCACCCTGCTGACCTTCCTCGTCACCGTGGGCATCACCGGGACGCTGTTCGTGCTGATCCCGAAGGGCTTCTTCCCGGTGCAGGATACCGGCCTGATCATCGCGACCACCCAGGCGGCGCAGGACATCTCGTTCGACGCCATGTACCGGCGCCAGCAGGAGATCAACCGGCTGGTGCAGGAGGATCCCGCCACCGAGGAGTTCGCCTCGCAGGTGGGTGCCGGCACCGCCGGGCAGACCGGCAACATGGGCCGCCTCTACATCCACCTGAAGGATTGGAGCCGGCGCGAGCCGATCATGCAGGTGATCGCGCGACTGTCGGCCCGCGCCGACCGCGTCGCCGGCATGAAGCTCTACATGCAGCCGGCGCAGGACATCAATGTCGGCGGCCGGCTGGCGCAGACGATGTACCAGTACACGCTGCAGGACGCCGACGCCGGCGAGCTCGACCACTGGGCGCCGAAGGTGCTGTCGGCGATCCGCCGGATGCCGCAGCTGCGCGACATCGCCACCGACCAGCAGATCGCCGGCACCACCGCCACGCTCAGGATCGATCGCGACCAGGCCGCGCGCTTCGGCATCCTGCCGGCGCAGATCGACGACGTGCTCTACGACGCCTTCGGCCAGCGCGAGGTGGTGCAGTATTTCACCCAGCTCAATTCCTACTTCGTCATCCTCGAAGTGCCGCCGCAGCAGGAGGGCGACGCCGAGACGCTGCGCAAGCTCTACGTCAAGGGCGGCAACGGCGCGATCGTGCCGCTCTCCGCCCTGGTCCGGCTGGATACCGTGCCGGTGACGCCGCTCGCCGAGAACCATCAGAGCCAGTTCCCGGCGGTGACGATCTCGTTCAACCTGGCCGACGGCGCCGCCCTCGGCGACGCGGTGGCGGCGATCACCGCGGTGGAGGCTCAGCTCGGCACGCCGCTGTCGCTGCGCGGCTCGTTCCAGGGCACCGCGCAGGCGTTCCAGAGCTCGCTCGGCAGCGAGCCCTATCTGATCGCAGCCGCCCTGGTCTCGGTCTACATCATCCTCGGCATCCTCTACGAGAGCTACATCCTGCCGCTGACCATCCTCTCGACGCTGCCCTCGGCCGGCGTCGGCGCGCTGCTGATGCTGATGCTGGCGCATACCGACCTGTCGGTGATCGCGATGATCGGCATCATCCTGCTGATCGGCATCGTCAAGAAGAACGGCATCATGATGGTCGATTTCGCCATCCATGCCGAACGCGACCAGGGCCTGGAGCCGCTCGCGGCGATCCGCCAGGCCTGCCTGCTGCGCTTCCGGCCGATCCTGATGACGACGATGGCGGCGATGCTGACCGGCCTGCCGCTGATGCTCGGCACCGGCGCCGGATCGGAGCTGCGCCGCCCGCTCGGCTACGCCATGGTCGGCGGCCTGCTACTCAGCCAGGTTTTGACGTTGTACACCACCCCGGTGATCTACCTCTATCTGGACCGGCTGCAGACCTGGCTGGCGCCGCGACGCCGGGCGCGCCTGCCGAGCCTCGCGGGCAAGCTCGCCGGCGGCATGCGAGGCCAGGCGGAGTGATGCCGTGCAAGGCCAGGGCTCTGCCCTGGACCCGCTCGAGGCGCAGCCTTGGGAATCCGTTTGTCTTGGCAAGAGGGTCGGTATGAGGGCGATGCCGGTGTTGCTGCTCAGCCATCCGGCATGCCTGGGTCATGATACCGGGCTCGGCCATCCGGAATGTCCGGCGCGGCTGGATTCCGTGCTGCAGGCGCTGCAGCATCCCGATTTCGATTCGCTGGCGCGGGCGGAGGCGCCGGCCGCGACCTCGGCGCAGCTGCTCCTGGCGCATCCGCTCGCGCACGTCGAACGGATCCTCGGCAGCCGCCCGTCGGGCGACACGCTCCTCGCGCTCGACGCCGACACCGTGCTCAGCGCCGGCAGCGCCGAGGCCGCGCTGCACGCTGCGGGCGGTGCCTGCGCCGCCGTCGATGCGGTGATGGAGGGTAGCGCCGATGCCGCCTTCGCCGCGGTGCGGCCGCCCGGACACCATGCCGAGGCGGACCGGGCGATGGGGTTCTGCCTGTTCGGCAACGCGGCGGTCGCGGTGCTGCATGCGCGTGCGCGCTGGGGCCTGCGTCGCCTGGCGCTGGTCGATTTCGACGTGCATCACGGCAACGGCAGCCAGGCGATGCTGCAGTCCGATGCCGACCTGTTCTACGCCAGCAGCCACCAGTCGCCTTGCTATCCCGGCACCGGCGCGGCCGGCGAGCGCGGCGTCGCCGACAACGTCGTCAACGTGCCACTGGCGCCGGGCAGCGGCGCGCGCGCGTTCCGGCAGGCCTGGTCGGGCACCATCCTGCCGGCGCTCGATCGTTTCGCCCCGGAGCTGCTGGTGGTCTCGGCGGGCTTCGATGCGCACCGCGACGACCCGCTCGCCGACCTGCGGCTGGATGCGTCGGATTTCGCCTGGCTCACCCGCGAGCTGCTCGGCGTCGCCGATCGGCATTGCGGCGGACGCCTCGTCTCGGTGCTGGAAGGCGGCTACGACCTCGCCGCCCTGGCGCAATCGACCGCGGCGCACGTCCGCGCGCTGATGCGCGCGTGAGCCCAAGCCCCGCCAAAGGCTCGCCTTCGGAAACCTCTTGCAAGCGGGCTCTCAAGGCTTCGCCTTGAGCGGGTCCAGGGCAGAGCCCTGGCCTTACGTGTGGT
>CAXUCM010000099.1:0-9816 GCA_964249315.1 uncultured Acetobacteraceae bacterium
CGACGGCGTAGAGTGCCAGGTGCGGATCGGAGAGGAAGGCGACCGGGCGCAGGCCGAGCAGGCTCCAGGGGACGTTCAGGATCCCCAGCAGGGGCGAATACATGAACCGCCAGATCAGCCCGGCCGAGATGCGCGGCAGCAGGATCGGCAGCAGCAACGCCACGCACATCGCATCGAGGACACGCCCGCGCAGCCGCTCGAACATCGCCACACCGGCCAGGATCGCCACGATCATGGTGCCGACGACCGTGATCAGCTCCCAGGACAGCGTGATCTCGAGCGCGTTCCACAGCCGGCGATCGATCCACATCCGCCTGAAATTGGCGAGGCCGACCCAACGGCTCTGCGGGTGCTCGAGCGAGCGGTTGCGCAGCGCCAGCAGCAGCGCGCCGATGGTCGGCGGGATCGACAGCACCGCCAGCACCAGGAACGCGGGTGCGGCCGCGAGCCGGGCGAAGCGCCGGTGCTGGAGGTACCGGTGCGGCCGGTGGGCGGGCGCATCTCCGACAAAGGTCATCCTGCCGACGCTCGACGATGCCGCCGCGCTAGGGGCTGGTGACCTCCGTCAGGTCCTGGGCGGTGGTGTCCAGCGCCCGCTGGATGTCGGTCTGCTGTCCGGTGAACACGCCCTCCAGGGTGAGGCCGAGCTCGTCGCCGAAACGCGGCCAGTTTGGGCTGTTCCAGATCAGCAGCGACGTGGTCGGCGCCGTGCGCAGCAGGGCCTGGATGTAGTCCGGATTGACCTTGGCGTGGTATTGCGGGCTGTCCAGCGTGCTCTTGCGCGAATAGTCGCTGAGGATGCCGGCATCGATGCGGCCCATCTCGTTCCGCCTGCTGGTCGCCCAGGCGATGAACGCGCCGGAGACGATCTTCGAACATTGCGTCGGGTTGCCCTTGGCGGCGATCGCCAGACCGTGGGCGAACCCGGCCGAGGGCAGCGGCGCCGGCGGCGGCGCGTAGCCGACCTTGCCGACGACGCTCGATTTCTGCGGATCCTCCGCCCAGGGCCCGAACACGTCGCTCTCGACGATGAACGCCACATGCCCCGAGCGGAACCCCTCGATCACCTCGCTCCAGGTGTTGGTCGAGGCGCCCGGCGGCGCGGACTTCATCAGCTCCAGGTAGGTCCGCGTGGCCTTGATCCCGGCGGCCGAGTTGAAGGCCGGCTTGCCGTCGACCACCCACTGGCCGCCATCGGCGCGGAAGAACGGCGTCCAGCGCCAGACATTCATGCCGGAACCGCGACGTCCGCGCAGCGAGGTGCCGTAGATGCCGTGGCCCGGATCGTTCAGCAGCGCGACGTCGCGGACGTACTCGTCGAGCGTCGCCGGCGGCTTGATGCCCTTCGCCGCGAGGAGGTCCTTGCGATACATCATCACGTCGCCGCCGCCTTCGAAGGGCGCGAAATACGGCTTGCCGTCGAAGGTGGCGACGGCGCGCCGGCCGGCCAGGAAGTCGCTCCAGTCCCAGTCGCGCGGCATCACCCGCGGATCGAGCGGCAGGATCCATCCGTTGCTGGCGAACTCCGCCACGTTGGCTTCGTCAACGACGTAGACCTGATAGGCGCCGCTTCCTTGCGAGGCGTCCAGGCGCGCCTTCGAGCGACGATCATTCTCGCCGAAGTTCTGGAAATCCACGCTGGTGCGCCACTGCTTCTCGAACTCGCCGCGCACGGTGTTCATGTAGTTCGTCGACGGAAGCGGCTCCGCCAGCACGTGGATGGCGGCAACCTTGCCGACGCAGGAATCGTCGGCACGAGCGGCCTGGGTGACGCCGATGCTGGCGGCAGCGAGGCCGGCGAGGGCAAGCAGGGTTCTCGATGATCGACGTCTCATGGCGTCCTCCCGATCCTCGTGGCAGCGGACGATGCGATCAGGCGACCGGCAGGCCCGCGCGGGTCGCGGCTTCGACCTCGATCAGGGATCCGCTCTTCACGTCGTAGACGTAGCCGTAGATCGGGATCGTCCCCGGCACGAGCGGATGCGAACGGATGCGCGCCACATCCTCGGTCACGCTCGCCTCGAGGTTGCCGAAGGTGTGCCACTTGACGAAGTGGCCGTGCACGCTGCCCGGCCCGGCGCCGTGATCGTGCCAGCCTTGCTCGTCGACCGACGCCGTCTGCAGGCTGTGCTCGAGCAGCCGGCCCATGACCTCGTCGGTGAAGAGCTGCATGCCGCAATCGGTATGATGGATGACGAACCATTCCCTGGTGCCGAGTAGCTTGTAGCTGATCACCAGGGAGCGGATGGCATCGTCGGTTGCGCGGCCGCCGGCGTTGCGGATGACGTGCGCGTCGCCTTCGGCAAGCCCCGCATATCGTGCCGGATCCAGGCGCGCATCCATGCAGGTCAGGATCGCGAACTGCCGTGCTGGCGGCAGGGCGAGGCCGCCCTTGTCGCCGAAGCCCGCCGCATACGCCCGGTTGGCAGCCAGAACCTCGTCCAGGATCTTGCTCACGAGACGTCCCCCCGTCGCACCTTCTTAATCACGAAGATAGATGCGCATCCCTGGATAACACAAGAGAGCGGAGTGATTGATGCCGACAGCCTTTGAACGTGGCCTACGCGAGGCCAGGGCGCTGCCCTGGACCCGCTCAAGGCGAAGCCTTGAGAATCCAATTGTCTTGATACGATGGTTTCCGAACACCGAGGCCTTTGGCGATCGAGCCGCGAAGCGGACCATGGAGTCTCAAGGCTGAGCCTTGAGCGGGTCCAGGGCGGAGCCCTAGCCTTGTATCAAGGGGCAGCCAGGCTCTCGCGGAGCGCCGCGATCGTGCGACCCACCTCGGTCTCGGTGCCGACGCTGATGCGGACCCATTCGGTAAGCGGCGGGAACGGCCGCGCGACCAGGATGCCGCGCTGCGCCAGCGCCTGCCGCAGCCGGTCCGCCGGAACCGGGCTGCGGAAGAACACGAAATTGGCGACCGATCGGCTGTGCTGCAGGTGCAGCGCGTCGAGGGCCTCGGTCAGACGGGCAAGACCGGCCAGGGTGCGGCTTCGCACCTGCGAGACCCAGCCGTTGTCGGCGAGCGCCGCATCGGCGACCGCCAGGGCCAGCCTGCCCAATCCATGCGGATCGCCGAACCCGGCCGCGCGCATCGCACGCGCCAGCGGCAGCGGCGCGAGGACGTAGCCGATCGGCAGGCCGGCCAGACCGTGGATCTTGTCCAGGGTCCGGAATACCGCGACGTCGAGCCCGGCGCGGGTGAGGCGCACCGCGCTGCGCGCCATGTCGTCATATTCGAGGTAGGCCTCGTCCACGATCACCAGGGTGCGCTTCGCCGCCTCTCGCAGGAAGGCGTCGAAGCCGGCCTGGTCGTTCACCGTGCCACTCGGATTGTGCGGGTTCACCAGGTACAGCGCGCGGGTATCGGACGTGATCGCGCGCGACAGCGCCGGCAGATCGTTGCACAGCGCCGGATCGAGCGGCACGCCGACGCCGATGCCGCCCAGCGGCCGGGCGGCGTCGATCAGCGCGGTAAAGCCCGGCAGCGAATAGACGAAGCGTCCGCCGGCGGGCGGTCGCGCGGCGAGGAACAGGCCCAGCGCCTCGAGGATCTCGCCGACCACGATCTGCTCGGGCGAGACGCCTTCCTGCGCTGCGATCCGCGCCAGCAGCGCATCGCTCTGGACCTCGTCGCCGTAGCGGGCGACCCGTCCGAGCTGGTCGGCCAGCGCTCGTCGAGCCCCCGGGGACGGGCCGAACGGGTTCTCGTTCAGCGACACCCGGATCGGAGCGGCCGCCGCCTGGCCGGGGTGCGCCGATGCCAGCCCTGCCGAGGGCACCGCCGCGATCAGGCTGCGTCGGGAAAGACCGGTCATGCCCTGCCGCCGCCTCGCCGGGTTTCAGAAATCATAGGCCAGACGGGCGTAGTAGAAGCCACCATCGATGCCGATCTGGCTGACGTCGCTGTCGTAGCGCTCCGAGCCGTCATAGCCGTTCTGTGCCGGGATGCGGGTCGGATAAGCATCGAACAGGTTGTTGGCGCCGAGCGCCAGGCGCAGGCGCTTGATCGGCCGGTAGCCGACCTCGACGTTGGTGAGCCAGCGCGGGCGATTGTAGAAGCGGAAGAAGTCGGTGGTGGAGAACGCGTTCGGCCCCTCGAAATAGGTCAGCTCGTCGATCGTCTCGCCGAAGCGCAGCTCGTGCAGCAGCAGGTCCCAGCGACCCCGATGCCAGCGTCCGCCGAAGATCAGCCGGTTCTTCGGCGTGCTCGTGGTCAGGTAGGCGATGTTCTGCACGGTCAGCGCGGCCATGCCGTCGGCGAGATCGTTGGCATGGGTGATGCGCGTGAAGTTGGCGTTCAGCCCGGCATCCCAGTCGACGACGCCGAAGCGGCGGAGCGGCGTCGTGTAGGTGAGCGTGACGTCGACGCCGCGCGTGCGCGTGCTCGCCGCGTTGGTGAAGAACGAGGCCGAGACGTCGTCCGGCGCCAGGCCAGGCGAGACGGCGATGCCCTGCACGCCGAGCGCCTCGATGGCTTCCGCGCCGGCAAGGCCGGGCCCGCTGACGATGCGGTCGCGGATGTCGATCTGGTAGGCATCGACGGTGACGTGCAGCCGGTCGACCGGATTGACGACGATGCCGGCGGTAAGGTTGGTGGAACGTTCCGGCTTCAGCGGGGAGGCGCCGAGCAGCCTCGCCGCGGCCGAGTTCGCGGCGAGCGTGCCGCTGGCGCTGTCGGGTCCGACCGCGAGCGCGCTGTAGTACTCGTCGGCGAGGCTCGGGGACCGGGTGCCGTTGCTCAGCGTCGCGCGCAGCGCCAGCGCGGGGGAGATGTCGTAGCGCGTCGAGATCTTGCCGTTATAGGTGTCGCCGAAATCCGTGTAGTGCTCGAAGCGTCCGGCGAGATCGACCTGCCAGACACGCGCGAGATGCGTCGAGACGTCGACATAGCCGCTATAGACGACGCGCGAGTGCGGGCCGGCGTCGCTCGGCAGCAGGCCGGCCTGTGCCTGGGAGCCGCCGTACAGGTAGGAGGCGGGACTGCCGACGCCGGTGCCGTAGGTCTCGAACCGGTGCTCGATGCCGCCGGCGATCGTCAGCGGGAACGCCCAGGGGCCGGTCTCGAAGCTGCGCCGGATGTCGAGGTCGTCGTTCAGCTGCGTGCCCGAGAAGTTGGCCAGGTGCACGGCGAGCGGCGTGCTGCCGGTCGCGGCGTACAGCCCCGTGTTGGCGGTATTGCGCAGGTTGTCGTCGAGGAAGTCGCCGCCGTAGGTCGAGCTGAGGTCCCAGCTCCAGCCGAGCAGGTCGTCGCCCTTCAGCCCGAGCCCGGCGGCGAAGTCGTTCTCGAACGTCGTCTGGTGCGGCGTGAACCCGCCGGGATACAGCGCCGGCAGCCGGCTCGGCAGCCGGAATACCTGGTTCACGTCGGTGAAGCGGTAGGCGTAGGTATCGGTCGTGTAGAGCTGCACGCCACCCGCCAGATCGGTGCCGGCATTCAGGCCGAAATCGTAGCGGGTGGTGGCCGGGTCGCCGAGGATCTTGGTGACGAGCGTGCCGGTGCGGTCGTCATCGTCGTCGCGGACGGTATGGTCCTGGTGGCGGTAGTCGACGCCGAGGTCGATGAAGCCGTTCGCGCCGAGCCTTGCCGCCTCGTCGCCTCCGGCCTGGGCGACGAAACCGTCGCCGTGCTCGGTCTGGCCGAGCTCGCCGCCGGCGATGCCGCCACCGGTGTCCGACTTCAGGATGATGTTGACCACGCCGGCGATCGCGTCGGAGCCGTACTGTGCCGCGGCCCCGTCGCGCAGCACCTCGATATGGTCGATCAGCGATGGCGGGATCAGGTCGACATCGACCGGGGTCGCGCTATCGGCGAAGCCGTCGATGTAGATGAACGAAGATTCGTGCCGGCGCTTGCCGTTGACCAGAACGAGCGTCTGGTTGGGATTGAGGCCGCGCAGACTGATGAAGTCCGTCGGCGCGCCGTCGAAGATGCCCACCGCCGGCTGCGTCACCGAGGGCAGCAGCTGCACCAGGGCCTGGGTCACGTTGGTCTGGCCGGTGCGGGCGAGGTCGCGCGAGGTGACGACGTCCACCGGGGACAGGCTGTCCCGCGCCTTGCGTCGCGGCTCGCGCGTGCCGGTGACGATGACGGTCTCGCCGGCGGCGGCCGGTGCGGGCGCCGCGCTCGAGGGCGGTGCTGCGGCAGCGGCGCTGGACGGCGCCTGCTGTGCGTCCGCGGCCGACGTCGCCATCGCGAGTCCGACCGCGCCGAGGACGATCCGATGAAGGCGACCGGGCCCTGGGCGCATGATCCGCTGGCTCCAAGCACGTGTGAAGGCGTCGCGGATATCGCACAGGGATCCACGAGCCACAACGGTGGCTTTCTCGTAGCCTGGACAGACGATGTAGAATTTGCGGGCTCGTGGCGATCGGGCCGCCTCTTACGCCCCGGTTTCCGGCGTGGCTCCTCGCATCGCCCGCGGCGGCGCGCCGCCGACGCACCGGAAGAACAGCACGAGCACCGACCATTTGCAGGCGATCCCGATGGTGACGCCGACCACCGTGTCCAGCAGGCGCAGCAGGGGCTGCTGCCAGGCATGGGCGGGGCTCATGCCCGCGACCACCATCACGACCGTCGTGGTGATGCCCGCGGTGACGATGTCGTCGCGCTGGCCGAGCAGAGCCAGGAACAGCACGCCCGCACCGACGAGACCGGCCAGGCCGATCGGCGTGAACGGGAAGACCAGGAGGTAGAGGAAGCAAAGCAGGATGCTGACGCAGGTCGCGACGAACCGGGCCAGCCCGGCCACCCAGCCGCCGGCACCGGCCTGCCTGAACACGAAGACCGTTGCCACGACGGTCCACATGCCGCCCAGGAAGTCGTTGGCCCGGTTGACGCGACTGGTCATCAGCGCCGTGATCGCCTCGTAGCTGAGCAGGCAGGCGATCGCGAGGCCGGTCGCGAAGGCGACGTCCCACGAGGTGATCCGGCGGCGGTCGGCCTTCTCGTCGATCCGGCGGATCTCGGTCTCGAGCCTGCCGAGGCGCCATATGGGCCGCCTATCCGCCATGCGCTGCCGGCGACCTCGCGAGCGGGAGCACCGACAGCGAGCGCACCCCTTGCGCGCCATGGATCAGCACGCCCTCGATGTCGGCCGTCGCCGACGGGCCGGTCTGGAACACCGCGTAGTTCGCGTCCCGCCATTCCGGGCGCCGGTAGGCGTGATGGATGTTGGGCAGGATGTCGGCCGGATCGAGCAGCACGATCAGGTGCTGCGGCAGGTATCCCAGCGTGTTCACGCCGAGCTGCCGGTCGGTGAGGCAGATCGATCCGGTCTCAGCGACCGCGAAGGCGGCGCGGACGATCCCGTACTCGATGTCGGCCAGGTCGGTCGGCTTCGTGGCGGCTGAGAGCACGCGGTTGCCCTCGATCTCCGGCACGTTGGAGCAGACCGTCTTCCCGCCGCCGAGCATGGCCTGCACGGCGCCCAGCGGGTCGCCCGGATCGGCGGTCAGCATCTCTCCGCCCATCTTCTCCAGCGTGAGGCCGAACGCGGCCAGCAGGTCGGCAGGCGGATCGCCGTCGAACAGCGGCACTGCCGGCGCCGGCCGCTCCAGCCGGGGCATGTGCGCCCGGATCGAGGCGAGCACGGCGTCGCGGCTGCTCACGGCGTTGGCGTCCCGCGGCCGGCCCGGTTCTGCCGATACCACTGATGGAAGGTCTGCGGCGGGGGCGCCGGCACCTCGCGGCCCCTGCCCCACGTGTTGAGGCGGTTGTAGAGCACGAACCGCGGCAGGTGCCTGAGCGCGCTGTCGGCCATCGGCAATGCCGCCCGATACAGCTTCGGACTGGACAGCAACAGTCCGGCCGCCTTCATCATCGCCTTCTTCAGGTATGGCAGCTCGTGCGTCTCCGACATGACGCGGCGCCAGTCGGCGATCTGTTCGTGGATGTTGATCTTGACCGGGCAGACGTTGGTGCAGGAGCCGTTCAGCGTCGAGGAGAACACGACCTTGCTGTATTTGCGCGCGCTGAAGGTGGGGTTCAGGATGACGCCGATCGGCCCGGCATAGGTGCCGCCGTAGCTGAGGCCGCCCGACCGGCGATAGACCGGACAGGTGTTCATGCAGGCGCCGCAACGGATGCATTTCAGCGACGTCCAGAACTTCTCCAGGCCCAGCCGCTCGGAGCGGCCGTTATCGACCAGGACGATGTGCATCTCGCCGCCCTGGCGCGGGCCGCGGAAGTGCGAGGTGTACTGCGTCATCGGCGAGCCGAGTGCGGAGCGCGACAGCAGCCGCACCATCACCGCCAGGTCGTCGAGCTTCGGAATCACCTTCTCGATCCCGCACGAGACGATGTGCAGCGGCGGCGTGTTCGCCGACAGGTCGGCGTTGCCCTCGTTGGTGCAGACCACGACCGTGCCGGTCTCGGCTACGGCGAAGTTGCAGCCGGTCATCCCGGCATCGGCCGACAGGATCAGCGGCCGGGTCGCCTCGCGCTGCCGCTCGGCCAGGTAGTGCACGTCGCGCGAGTCCGGATCGGAGCCGAGCTTCTCGGCGAACACGCGCGCCACGTCGGAGCGCAGCTTGTGCACGGCGGGCACGACGACGTGGCTGGGCGCCTCGCCGTCGAGCTGCTGGATGCGCTCGCCGAGATCGGTCTCGATGATCTCGACGCCGTGCTCGCCCATGAACTCGCGGAAATTGCACTCCTCGGTGAGCATGGACTTGCTCTTGATCAGCCGACTGGCGCCGTGGTCGCGCAGGATGCCGAGCACGATCCCGTTATGGTCCGCCGCGTCCTTCGCCCAGTGCACGTGGACGCCATGGGCGCGCGCGTTCGTCTCGAACTGCGTCAGGTATTCGTCGAGATGGGTGAGCGTATGCTCCTTGATGGCGGAGGCGAGGCTGCGCAGTTCCTCCCATTCGGGGATGCCGTGCATCTCGCGGTCGCGCTTGGTGCGCATGTCCCAGAGCCGCTCGTCGTGCATCTTCTCGTGCTCGGTCGCGGCGATGAAGCGGTTGGCTGCCTCCGACTGGTCCACCGGACGGTCGCCGCGGATCACGGCGCCGCGCGGCTGCGGCTCCGCCGGCCCCGACGACATCGGCTGCGACGTGCCTTCGGCATGGTCGAGGCGGCGGCCGTCATGCGTGGCGCCTTCCGCCGGGCCGTGGCCGCGCAGTTCGCGGTGCAGCATCGGTGTCGTCTCGCTCATGCCCGTGCCCCGTTGAGGATCTTGGCGATGTGGATGTGCTTGACGGCGATGCCGGCGCGGTCGGCGCAGCCCTGCTGGTGCATCAGGCACGAGCTGTCCGACGAGGTGACGTATTCGGCGCCGCTCTGAAGCTGGTCGCGGACCTTGTCGTGGCCCATCTTCGCCGACACGCCCTCCTCGAACACGGAGAACGTGCCGCCGAAGCCGCAGCATTCGTCGGGACGGGCCAGCTCGACGAACTCGATGCCGCGTACCTTCCGCAGCAGGTCGCGCGGCTTGGAGAACGAGGCCTGGCGCAGCTCGGACATGCTGGCGATGTGCAGTCCGCGCAGCGTGTTGCAGTTGTTGTGCAGCGCCACCTTGTGCGGGAACTCCGCCCACGGGAACGCATCCACCTTGAGGATGTCGTGCAGGAACTCGACGAGTTCGAAGGTGCTGGCACGCACGCGCTTGACCTCGTCGGTCTGCGGAATGGCGTCCAGCCCGTAACGGACCTGATGCACGCAGGAGCCGGACGGTCCGACGACGTAGTCGTACGAGGCGAAGTTGCGGACGAACAGCGCTTCGGTCGCGGCCGACTCCGCATGGCACCCGGTATTGGTCATCGGCTGGCCGCAGCAGGTCTGGTCGTACGGGTAGTCGACCTCCAGCC
>CAXUCM010000100.1:0-9801 GCA_964249315.1 uncultured Acetobacteraceae bacterium
GGCACTGCCTATGCGCAGGCAGCGTTCGGCCATGCCGGGCAGGCTCATCAGCGGCAGGTGGCGCGCCGGCGCGAACACCAGGTGCTCGTAGACCTCGTCGCAGATCGCGTACGCATCGTGCCGGCGCAGCAGGTCGGCGATGAAGCCGAGCTCGTCGCGGCTGAACACCTTGCCGGTCGGGTTCATCGGCGTGTTGAGCAGGATCGCCTTGGTGCGCGGACCGAAGGCGGCGGCGAGCGCCTCGCGCGGCAGCGTCCATTCGAGCGTGTCGCCGGACGGCTCGCGCAGGCGCACCAGGCGCGGCACGCCGCCGAGCAGGCGCACCACCGGCAGGTAGGTGTCGTAGAGCGGCTCGATCAGCACCACCTCGTCGCCCGGATCGATCAGCGCGATCAGCGAGGCGGTCAGCGCCTCGGTGGCACCGGAGGTCACCACCACCTCGCATCCGGGATCGATCTCGAGCCCGAAGCAGCGCCGGTTCGACTCCGCCACCGCCCGGCGCAACTCGGGCAGCCCGGCCAGCGGCGGATACTGGTTGCGCCCGTCGAGCAGCGCCGCGGCGGCGGCCTCGACGATGTCGGCCGGACCTTCGGCGTCTGGAAACCCCTGGCCCAGATTGATCGCCTCGTGCCGCGCCGCCAGCGCCGACATCACCGTGAAGATGGTGGTGGGGATCGCCCCGAGCACGGCGCTGCCGGGCTTCATCGTCCGTCCTGCATCGATCCCGGGTTCCGTGGCCGCATCGCCGCCGGACTATGCCTTGCGATTGCCGGGCGCGCTACCGCGTGCCAGATTGGCGAACTTCTGGGACGCCGGCAGTCAATGAAGAAGATCGAAGCCGTCATCAAGCCGTTCAAGCTGGACGAGGTGAAGGAGGCGCTGCACGAGATCGGGCTGCAGGGCATCACCGTCATCGAGGCGAAGGGGTTCGGTCGGCAGAAGGGCCATACCGAGCTGTATCGGGGCGCGGAATACGTGGTCGACTTCCTGCCCAAGGTGAAGATCGAGCTGGTCTGCGAGGACGCCCTGGTCGACCGTGCCGTCGAGGCGATCACCGACGCCGCGCGCACCGGCCGCATCGGCGACGGCAAGATCTTCGTCAGCGCGCTCGAGGAGGTCATCCGCATCCGCACCGGCGAACGCGGCGAGGATGCGATCTGAAACCGGACTGTTCAGATAAGGCCGGGGCGCCGCCCTGGACCCGCTCGAGGCGCAGCCTCGAGAATCCATTTTCCTCCATTGAACAGGCAGAAACCGCATGGCGAAAAAAGCCTCGGCACCGGCTCCGGCCGCTCCGAAGCCCGACCACATCACCAGGGTGATGGAGATGCTGCAGGAACATTCGGTCGAGTATGTCGACCTGCGCTTCACCGACCCGCGCGGCAAGTGGCAGCACACCACCCAGCACGTCTCGACGATCGACGCGGAAATATTCCGCGACGGCATCATGTTCGACGGTTCCTCGATCGCCGGCTGGAAGGCGATCAACGAGAGCGACATGATCCTGATGCCGGATGCGGAGACCGCGGTGATGGATCCGTTCGCGGCCAAGCCGCAGCTGATCCTGTTCTGCGACATCTTCGAGCCCTCGACCGGCCAGCTCTACAACCGTGATCCGCGCGGCACCTGCAAGCTCGCCGAGGCCTACCTGAAATCGACCGGCATCGGCGACACCGCCTTCTTCGGCCCGGAGGCCGAGTTCTTCATCTTCGACAGCGTCAAGTTCGGCGTCGGCCCGAACTACTCGCAGTACAAGGTCGAAAGCATCGAGGGTCCCGACGCCTCGCTGAAGGACTACCCGGAAGGCAACATGGGCCACCGGCCGACGGTCAAGGGCGGCTACTTCCCGGTCCCCCCCGTCGACAGCGAGAACGACCTGCGCGCCGAGATGCTCTCGACGATGGGCGAGATGGGCCTGGTCATCGAGAAGCACCATCACGAGGTGGCGCAGAGCCAGCACGAGCTCGGCACCAAGTTCGGCCCGATGACGCGCATGGCCGACAACATGCAGATCTACAAATACTGCATCCACAACGTGGCGCACTCGTACGGCAAGACCGCCACCTTCATGCCCAAGCCCGTATACGGCGACAACGGCTCGGGCATGCACGTGCACCAGTCGATCTGGAAGGACGGCAAGCCGGTGTTCGGCGGCAGCGGCTATGCCGACCTGTCCGACACCGCACTGTACTACATCGGCGGCATCATCAAGCATGCCAAGGCGCTGAACGCGTTCACCAACCCGTCGACCAACTCGTACAAGCGGCTGATCCCCGGCTTCGAGGCGCCGGTGCTGCTCGCCTACTCCGCGCGCAACCGCTCCGCCTCGTGCCGGATCCCGTACGCCACCAGCCCGAAGGCCAAGCGGGTCGAGGTGCGCTTCCCGGACCCGACCGCCAACCCCTACCTCGCCTTCGCGGCGATGCTGATGGCCGGCCTCGACGGCATCAGGAACAAGATCCATCCCGGCGAGGCGATGGACAAGAACCTCTACGACCTGCCGCCGGAAGAGCTGGCCGCGGTGCCGACCGTGTGCGGCTCGCTGCGCGAGGCGCTGGCGTCGCTGAAGGGCGACCACGAGTTCCTGCTGCAGGGCGACGTGTTCAGCAAGGACCAGATCGACAGCTACGTCGAGCTGAAATGGAAGGAAGTCCATCGCTTCGAGCACACGCCGCACCCGGTCGAGTTCGAGATGTACTACTCGGCCTGAACCGATGCGCGCCCGGGTCGTCGTCTTCCTCGTGGCGGCGTCGCTCGCCGGCCGCGCGCGCGCGCAGGCGGCACCCGGCGCCGCCGAGCAGGGCGAGATCCGGCGCGTCATCAGCGCGCAGATCGAGGCGTTCCGGCACGATGACGGCGACGCCGCGATCCGCTTCGCCGCCCCCAACATCAAGGCCCGCTTCGGCGACGGCCCGCACTTCCTGGCGATGGTGCGCCAGGTCTATCCGTCCGTGTACCGGCCGCGCTCGTTCCAGTTCCTCTCGCTCACGCCGGACCACGCGGTGATGGTCCAGAAGGTGGCGCTGATCGGCCCGGACGGCGTGCCGGCCCTGGCCCTGTACAGCATGGAGCACGAAGCCGACGGCAGCTGGCGCATCGCCGGCTGCAGCCTGATCGAGGCCGCGGACACCGCGATCTGACAAGCAAGGCCAGGGGTTTCACCCCTGGACCCGATCAAAGGCGAAGCCTTCGAAATCCTTTCAGGGGACTTGGATTCTCAAGGCTGAGCCTTGAGCGGGTCCAGGGCGGAGCCCTGGCCTTTCTTGATCGCAGCGCCCTGGCCTTGCTTCCGACCGTCCCGGCAGCCGCTATCGAGCGCCGATATCTGCGTCGGCCGGGAACAGCTCCGACCAGAGCCGGCGCTCCGCGCCCGCGGGATCGTTCTCGATGCGGCTCACGCTGTCCAGCAGCATGGTCGCGCGGACCGGCGGCCGGTAGCGCGGCCAGGCCGGCAGCCCCGCGGCCGCGGGCGCGCCGTGCGCGATGAACGCGACCCAGGCGGCATGGACCCTTGACGCCAGCGACGCGTCGAAGCCGGCGATCAGCGGCGCCAGTTGCGGATCGTCCGGGTTGTCCCACACGTACGGCAGCTCGCAGACATGCGCGGCACGGTCCTGGTAGCGGCCGGAGCGGGCGGTGCGGTCGAAGCGGTACATCCACACCGGCCCGCCGGCGCCGCTCTGCGCCTCGGCAAGGCGGATGCTGGGCACCCAGTATTCCTCGGCGGTCAGCGCGCGCCAGCGGATCTCGGCGGGATCCGGCGAGGTTATCGATGCGTCGTAGCGGCGCAGCACCCGCTCGAAACCGTCCGCATCCATGTTGGACAGGTCGCGTCCGGGCAGCGGCAGCGAGGCCGCCCGTCTGGCCAGGAACAGGCGCGCCTCGTCGCGGTTGGTGCCGAGCAGCAGCGGCACCCGCTGCGCCGCGCCGCGTGCGATCGCCTGCTCGGGCGCCGCCGGCAGCAGCGCGCCGTCCACCACCGGGCGCAACGGGTAGGCGAAGTCCGACGTCGCGATCAGCGCCGACTGCGCCGCCAGGATCTGCTCGGTGTCGAGCCGAAGGATCCGGTCCCCGCTCGACCGCTCCAGGCCGAGCAAGGTGAGGACGCGCAAGCCGACCGCATCGGCCACTTGGCGCGGCAGCACGGTGCGGCCGCCGCCGCTCTCCAGGATCGCCCGGTGCACCAGGCCGCGCGACGCGGGCGAGGCCAGCAGGGCGGCGACGTCCTTCGCCCCGGCGGACTGGCCGGCGAGGGTGACGCGCGCGGGATCGCCGCCGAAGGCCGCGATGTTGTCCCGCACCCATCGCAGCAGCAGCAGCTGGTCGCGCAGCGCCGTGTTGCCGCTGCCGCGGTAGGACGGCCCGAGTGCGGCACCGAGCTCGAGGAAGCCGAACAGGCCGAGCCGGTAGTTGAAGCTGACGCAGACGATGCCGGAACGGGCGAAGCGGGCGCCGTCATAGATCGGCTGCGACGAGGCGCCGTTGACGTTGCCGCCGCCATGCACCCAGACCAGCACCGGCGCCCGGCTGGCGCCGGCCGGCGTCCAGACATTCACCGACAGGCACTGCTCGCTGGTGGCGAGGCCGTGCGCGGTACCGCCGAGACGCTGCGCCGCAGGCGGTCCGAACGACGTCGCCTCGCGCACCCCGCTCCAGGCCGCGGCCGGCTCCGGCGGCCGGAAGCGCGCCGGCACGTGACCGTACGGGATGCCGAGGAACGCATCGACGCCGTCCCGCGACGTCCCTCGCACGGCGCCTGCCTGGATGCGCGCCATCGGCGCCGCGGCGATCGATACGGGCCGCCCTGCCCCGAGGGCGAGCAGCGGCGCGCCCCGCAGCACCAGGCGGCGCCCGAGGCTCATTCCCCGGACAGTTCGCGCCGGCTGCGGTCGAGCTCCTCGCTGTAGCGACGCAGCGCGTGCTGCTCGGTGAGCAGCCCGATGACGCGACGGCGCTCGACATCGTCGACCACCACCAGCGCGTCGCTCTCGGCCCGCTCGAACAGCGCGATCGCCTCCTTGACGTTCATCTGCGGCAGCAGCACCGCGACCTCCTCGTCGAGCAGCTCGCCGAGCCGGCTGACCTCCTTGCCGGCGGCGTGCAGCTCGGGCACCTGCACGATGCCGACATAGCGCGACTGCGCGTCCACCACCACGACCCGAAGCTCCGAGCCGAGCGGATAGTCCCGGCGCACCGAGGCGATCGAGGTGTCGGATCGCAGCGTGCGCACTTCGCGCCGCATCATCCGACCGACGGTGAGGTTGCGGATCCAGCCGACATCGAGCGCGCTGCGGATCGACTCGCCGCGCAGATGGAAGCGCCAGGTGGCGAAGGAGTAGCCGAAGGTGCGACGCACGGTCAGCGCCGAGACCACCGAGGCGACCAGCACCGCCACCGTCAGCGGCAGGCTGCCGGTGGATTCGAGGGCCAGGAACACCATGGTCAGCGGGCCGCCGACGATCGCCACCGCGATCGCGCTCATGCAGATCAGCGCGCAGGTTACCGGCGGCAGGGTGTCGGTGGTGATGAAGCCGAGCAGGTCGCCGCAGACCGTGCCGGTCAGCACGCCGAGGAACAGCGAGGCGAAGAACAGCCCGCCGCGAAAGCCCGACCCGATCGAGATCGCCGAGGCCAGCGCCTTGAGCAGCAGCAGCAGCGCGGCCTGGCGCAGCCCATACTCGCCGTTCAGCCCGAGCCGGAGTGCCGCGTGGCCCGACGACAGCACCGCCGGGGTGACCAGGGCGAGGCCGCCGACGATCAGTCCGCCGATGCCCGGGCGGCACCAGCCCGGCACGCGCGAGCGGCGGAACGCGGACTCCGTCAGCGTCACCATGTGCATGATGGCGATGCCGACCAGGGCGCTGACCACGCCGAGCACCAGGATCGGCAGGTAGTCGCGCCAGTCGATCGCATCCGGCATGGCGAGGTTGAGCGAGGGGGCGGCGCCGTCCAGCCCGTGCGTGACCACCACCGCACAGATCGAGGCCAGCGTCACCGGGGCGAGGTTGGCCAGCGAGTACGTGCCGATCACCAGCTCGAAGGCGTAGAAGGCGCCCGCCAGCGGCGCATCGAACGCGGCGCCGATCGCGCCGGCGGCGCCGCAGCCGACCAGCACGCGCAGGTCCGCCCGCCGCACCCGGAAGGCGCGGCCGAGGCGCGAGCCGAAGGCCGAGCCGATCTGGGTATAGCCGGCCTCGAGCCCGATCGAGGCGCCGGCGCCGTTGGAGATCAGCGTCTGCACCACCACGATCAGGCTGTCGCGCAGCGACATGAGGCCGCCATGCAGCGCGTTCGCCTCGATCGGGTCGACCGGGCGACCGGGCACGTAGCGCGACAAGACGAGGCCGAGGATGCCGAGCAGCAGGCCGCCGCAGGCCGGCACCAGCACCGCTCGGGTCGGATCGAGGCGGGGCAGCCCGGACAGGCGGCCGTCATTATGCAGCGCGAACAGCACCCGGTGGGCGAGCATGGTGCCGTCGTTCATCGCCACGACCATCAGGCCGGCGGCGATGCCGACGAAGGCCGCCAGCACGACCAGCCAGATCTCGTCGGCACGGACCAGCGCGCGCAGGGTCTGCGGCGCGTGCACAACCCAGCGCTGCACCGGGGCGGCACGTTCGCGGATTACCCCACGCACCAGGCCGCCGGCGGCGAGCACGGTGGCCTGGCGTCGCGGCGGCGTCGCGGCAGCCGGCGCGGCAGGTCGGGCCGGACCGCGGCGGAGCCCCGGACTGCGGCGCAGCATGGTGGCGAACATGCCCGGCATGCCTTCAGGCGCCCCTCGGTTCAGGAGCCCGCACCGGGCATCCCCGGACTGCTTCTGGCGCCGCGATGGGGCAGGATCAATGACGTTCGTGGATTTGCGACGCGGCTTCCGACGAAAAGGGCGTCCTGTTGCACGCAGGCCCCAACCGGGTCAGTCCGATGCGGCGCGGACATGCAGCGGCGGCGGTTCGGCCGGCGGCGGCACCGGGATCGGCAGCGGCGGATCGCGCATCGGCGGCGGCGCATCGAGATCGTCGTCATCGTCCTCGTCGGGCATCGGCGGCGGCGGCGCATCGCTGCCGCTCATCGCCCGCCTCGTCCGGCCGCGGTCTTCGTCAGGATCATGCATCGCGTGGGACCTCGTTTGCATCCTGCGAGAGAACCGGCACCCTGGACGCGGGTTGCAACATGGCACGCCCGATCACCCAGGAGGGCCGACCATGACGGTGCCGCAGACCATGCGCTTCATCGATCGCAGCGGGGATGGCGCGCCCGAGGTGATGCACGTGGCGACGGCGGCCACACCCGCGCCCGGCGACGGCGAGGCGCTGATCCGGGTGATGGCCGCCGGCATCAACCGCCCCGACATCATGCAGCGCAAGGGGCTGTATCCGCCGCCGCGCGATGCAAGCCCGGTGCTCGGCCTCGAGGTGGCGGGCGAGATCGTCTCGCTCGGCCGGCACCAGACCGGCTTTGCCGTCGGCGACCGCGTCTGCGCCCTGGTCAATGGCGGCGGTTATGCCGAGTACTGTACCGCACCGCTGGCGCAATGCCTGCCCTGGCCGGCCGGCTTCGATGCGGTCCGTGCCGGCGCCCTGCCGGAGACCTACTTCACGGTGTGGTCGAACCTGTTCCGCATCGGCCGCCTCTCGGCCGGCGAGACGGTGCTGGTGCATGGCGGCACCAGCGGCATCGGCAGCACCGCGATCCAGCTCGCGCGCGGGCTCGGCTCGATCCCGTACGCGACCGCAGGCGACGATGCGAAATGCGCCACCTGCCTCACCCTCGGCGCCGAGGCGGCGATCAACTACCGCCGCGAGGATTTCGTCGCGCGCATCCGCAGCCTGACCGGCGGACGCGGCGTCGATGCGATCCTCGACCTGATCGGCGGCGCCTACTTCAACCGCAACCTCGACAGCCTGGCGGAGGATGGCAGGCTGCTGATGGTCGCGATGCAGGGCGGCGACACCGCCGACGGCGTGCGCCTGTCGCGGTTGATGATTCGACGGCTGACCGTGACCGGATCGACGATGCGGCCGCGCAGTGCGGCGTACAAGGGCGAGCTCGCCTCGGCCCTGCTCAGCCATGCCTGGCCGCTGCTCGAGGCCGGCACCTGCGCGCCGCTGATCCACGCCGTGTTCCCCTTCACGCAGGCGGCGCAAGCCCATAGCCTGATGGAAAGCGGCGCGCATGCCGGCAAGATCGTGTTGACCATGGCGTAGGTTCGCCTGGTAGAAGGCCAGGGCCCTGCCGATCGATCCGCTTCGCGGCTCAATCGCTCGAGGCTTGGCCTTGAGAATCCATCTATCTTGACAGGTCGGGATGAAACTCAACGTCCTGGAGCGCGGTCCGGAACCAGGGCACATGGCGGATAGGCGCCCGCCGATCGTGCTGCTGCATGGGCTGTTCGGCCGCGCCCGCAATCTTGGCTTCTTCCAGCGTCGGCTGGCGGCCGGGCGGCGCACACTGGCGATCGACCTGCGCAACCACGGCGACAGCCCGCACGGCCAGATGGACTATCACAGCATGTCGTTCGACCTGATCGAGACGCTGGCCGAGCGCGACGCTCTGCCGGCGACGCTGGTCGGGCACTCCATGGGCGGCAAGGCGGCGATGACGCTGGCGCTGACCCGGCCCGAGGCGGTGCGCCGCCTGCTGGTGGCCGACATCCCGCCGGCGATCACCGGCCATGGCAGCTCGCAGCTCGGCCGGCAGATGCTGCGGATCCGCTTTCCCGACCATCTCAACCGCGAGGCCGCCGACGCGCTGCTCGCCGATGCGATCCCCAACCGCGACATCCGCAACCTGATGCTGCAGAACCTGCGGCTCGGCGCCCGCCCCGGCTGGCAGATCGGGCTCGAGGAGATCACCGCCTCGATGGTGAACATCGAGGGCTGGCCGTATATCCCGGAGGGTCACGCCTATGACGGCCCGACCCTGTTCCTGGCCGGCGGCCGCTCGCCCTACATCCAGCCGCAGCACCACACGGTGATGCGGCGGCTGTTCCCCGCCCACCGGATGGAGATCATCGAGCAGGCCGGGCACTGGCTGCATGTCGAGAGCCCGACCCGGTTCGCGGCCCTCCTGGAAGAGTTCGTCGCCGGTGACTGACGAATGGATTCTCAGGGCTTCGCCTTGAGCGGGTCCAGGGCAGCGCCCTGGCCTTCGGAGCGGCCGTCGGCAGCGCGCCACAGATACCAGGCCGCGGCAGACCGATACGGCCGCCACCCCTCGGTCAGGTCAGCGAGCTCGCGCGGCCGCGGCTGCCGGTCGAGCCGCTTGATCCGCCGGTAGCCCTCGCGCACGCCGAAATCGTCCACCGGCATGATGTCGGGCCGGCCTAGGCTGAAGATCAGCAGCATCTCGACGGTCCAGCGACCGATGCCGCGCAGGCTGGTCAGCCGCTCGATCAGCACCGCGTCGGAGAGCCGGGCGGCGCGGCTGCGGCTCGGCACCAGGCCGGACTGCGCCGCCTCGGCGATGGCGCGCAGGGCGGCGATCTTGCCCATCGAGAAGCCGCAGCCGCGCAGGGCGGCGGTCTCGGCGGCGAGCAGCGCCGCGGCCGAGGGAAACCCCCCGTCCGGCGCGAGCAGGGTGATCAGCCGGCCCAGGATCGCCTCCGCGGCGCGGCCGTGCAGCTGCTGGTGCGCGACTGCCCGGACCAGCGACTCGCACGGCTCGCGGGCGCGATCGACGCGCAGCCGGCACGTGCCGACGCGCCCGATCAGGGCGGCGAGATCGGGATCGGCGGCGCGCAGATGACGTCGGGCGGCATCGCGGCCGGGGGCGGCCAGCGGCGGGGCGCCGGCTGCGCGC
>CAXUCM010000101.1:0-9791 GCA_964249315.1 uncultured Acetobacteraceae bacterium
GGGCCGGGCCCGACCAGGACGATCTCCTCGCCGCGGCGGACGCCGCGCACGATGCGCGCGCCGACGACGGAAGGATGGATGCCGGTCGCGCGGTAGACGCGCTCGAGCCGGTCGAGCGTCGCCTGCGGAACGCCGGGTGCCACCGCGCGACGATTGCGGACGATCGGCGTGTCGACCACGCCCGGACAGACGACGGTCACGCCGACCGGCGTGCGGTCGAGCTCCATCGACAGCGATTGCGACAGTCCGACCACCGCATGTTTCGACGCCGAATAGGCGCTGAGATGCGGCAGCGCGTAGAGGCCGGCGGCGGACGAGACGTTGACCAGGTGGCGCGGGCCGCCGGCCTCGAGCATGCGCGGCAGGAAGGCGCGCGTGACGTGCACGATGCCCATCAAATTGACGCCGAGCACCTGCTGCCAGGCGCTGAGCGGCGTCTCGACGAAGGCCCCGATGAAACCGATGCCGGCATTGTTGACGACGACGTCGAGCGGGCCGATTTCGCGGCCGATTTCCGCGGCGACGGCATCCACCGCGGCCGCATCGGTCACGTCGCAGCCGAACGCGAGGCACCGCCGGCCGGTCGCCTGCACCAGGTGCCGCGTCGTGTCGAGCCCTGCCCGGTCGAGGTCGAGGGCGACGACGTTGGCGCCGGCACGCGCGAAGGCGAGGGCGGTCTCGTGTCCGATGCCCGAAGCGGCGCCGGTGACCAGCGCCCAGCGTCCGGTGAGATCCTTCAGCGCCAAGCCGGCCACCCGGGCTGTCGAACGCGGCCACCGTTCCGGCGCCGTTGCGGTCGGAGGCGGATCGCGCGCATCAACCCGGAACCACGACCAGCTTGCCGAGCGCGCGCCGCTCGACAAGCGCCTCGAGCGCCTCGACCGACCGCTCGAGCGGGAAGGTGGCCGAGACGTGCGGCTTGAGGCGTCCCTCCGCGACCATCGACAGCACGCGCGCGAGCAAGGCGGCGCCGGCTCGCGGCTCCCGCTGCAGCAGGCCGCCCCAGAACACGCCGACGGAGGAGGCGCCCTTGAGCATGATCAGGTTCAGCGGCGGCGCCGGGATCTCGCCATGGGCGAAACCGACCACCAGGTGCCGGCCGCGCCAGGCGAGGCTGCGTATGGCGGTCTCGGCGTAGGGACCGCCGACCGCGTCGAAGACCACGTCGACGCCGCCCGGCGCCAGCGCCTTGAGCTGATCGCGCCATCCCGGCTGCGTGTAGTCGACCGTCGCATCGGCGCCCTCGGCCATGCACAGGCCGCGCTTCTCCTCGCTCGAGGCCGCGGCGATGACGCGCGCGCCGAGCATCCTGCCGACCTGCAGCGCGGCGACGCCGACGCCGCCGGAGGCGCCGAGCACGAGCAGCGTCTCGCCCGAGATCAGCCCTGCACGGTCCTCGAGACCGTGCAGGGCCGTGCAGTAGGCGATGCTGGACGCGGCGAGCGTCACCCGGTCCGCCTGCGGCGGGATCGGCACCACGTGCGACTGCTCGAACACCGCCTCCTCGGCGAAGCCGCCCCAGATGGCGGCACCCATGACCGCGTCGCCGGGCGCGAACCGCTCGACGCCCGCGCCGACCCGGACCACGGTTCCGACGACCTCGCCGCCCGGCGAGAAGGGAAGCGGCGGACGGGCCTGATACTTGCCCTGCACGATCAGCGCGTCGAGGAAGTTGACGCCGCAGGCCTCGACGCGGATCGCTACCTGACCGGGCCCGGGCACCGGGGCATCGACGTCCTCGATCTTCAGACCGGCGAGCGGGCCGTAGGCCCGACAGAGCAGTGCACGCACCGTGCGTCACTCCTTGGGATCAAGCGGGTGGCGAAGTGCGACAAGAGCGTCTCACCAGCGACCGCATCCATACCGTGTCTACGAATCATCTGGCAAGCGGGGAACGCCGCGCGTACCATGCAGCCGGCAATCCGTGACGGCCGGAGGAGAGGCGGCTGCGCGGCAGACCCAAGATCCAAGACATTAAAGAGGGCAGGAACGATGTCTTTGGTGAGAGCGCGCGCAGGCGCGTTCAACGGTGTCCATACCAGAAGATTGAGCCTGGCACTCGGCTTGTCGCTGGCGGCAACGGGTGCGTTGGCTCAGACGCTCACTAGCGGTCAGGGCTTGTCCTCCAGCCAGCAGCTGGCGAACCCGCGCCCGCCGGTGCCGTCGAGCGAGCCGCCGCTGCCCTCGCCGGACTCCCTGTTCCCGGGCATGTTCGGCGCGCGCTCGTGGCTTGCCGACCACGGCATCGCCGTGCTGTTCGACAACATCAATGAGCTTGGCGCCAACATCAGCGGCGACGGCGGCCCGGCACCCGGCGGCAGCCGCGTCACCACCGGCGGCGGTGCCAGCCTCGACGGCCAGGTCGGCTTCGAGACCGACATCAACTGGGAGAAGCTCGCCGGCATCAGGGGCTTCTCCACCAACAGCATCGTCGTCGCCCGCTACGGCGGATTGCCGGCCAGCTACCTGATCGGCGACACGCTCGACCCGAGCTCCGAGGTCTACGGCGCCGGCGGCAACGTCGTCGCCCACCTGGTGCAGCTCTACGGCCAGGAGACATTTCTGGGTGGCGGCCGGCAGCTGCAGGCCGGCCGCATCCCGCTCGACGACTATTTCGACGCCTCGCCGCTGTTCTGCGCCTACGAATCGAACGCGTTGTGCGGCAATCCCAAGAACTTTGCCGGCTACAATTTCTCCCACATCACCTATCCGGACGCCGGCTGGGCCTTCCATTTCCTGTTCGCGCCCTCGCCGCACGCCTACATCCAGAGCGGCGTCTATTTCAGCCAGAGCAACGCCTACAACTACGCGGAGAATTTCCGCTCCGGCTGGAACTTCGACACGTCCTACCTGTCCGGCGAGGCGTTCCCGGTCGAGATCGGCTACGTGCCGAGCTTCGGGCCGGGCAAGCTGCCGGGCCACTACAAGCTCGGCTTCATCTACGACAACAACGATCACACCGACGAGTATTTCTCCATCAACGGTGCGCCCTACGAGGCGAACGGCCTGCCGCCGCGCCTGCGCAAGGGCTCGAGTTCGGTCTACGTGCAGGTCGATCAGATGGTGCTGCGCAACGGCACGGGTTCGAACGCCGGACTGGTGCTCCTCGGCGGCTACTCGCACAACGATCCCGAGACCTCGGTGGGCGAGGATCAATATTATGTCGGCGCGCAGGACGGCGGCTTCTGGTCGCGCCGGCCGCTCGACCAGATCAACCTGTTGATGACGTACCAGAACGTCTCCGGGCTCGCCGCCGAGTCCCAGGCAATCGCGCTGGCGGAAGGATTGCCGCCGCTGCTGACGGTCAACGCCGCCACCGGCGTGCAGCGCTGGACGATGACGTTCGAGGCGAATTACGCGATCCACGTGTTCCGCGGCGTGACGTTCGCACCGGACTTCCAGTACTATATCCGGCCGAACGCGCAGTCGAACCTTCCTGACGCCGCCTTCCTCGGCTTCAAGAGTCATGTCGAGTTGTTCTAGTTCCGAGTGCGGGTGATCCCATGCAAGGCCAGGGCTCCGCCCTGGACCCGCTCTAGGCGCCCGGACGGTCATCTCTCGGGGCGTTGCGATTTTCGCGCGGTCAGCGTTCCGTATTCAGCCGAACGCTGACCGGACAATGGTCCGATAACCGCTCCTTCATCTCCGGGTCGGTCTCGCGATAGACCATCACCCGCAGGCTCTGCGGCTCCATCCAGCGTCGTGCCGCGCCGCCGGCGAGGATGTGGTCGATGAAGGCCTCGCCGCCCCAGCAAGGGTTGGCGTAGCCGGCGGTGGCCAGCGCCATCGGCGCAGCCTGATCCAGGCCGTCGAGAAATTCGTCGTGCGCCGGCAGGTTGCGGTTGAAGTCGCCCATCAGGATGAACGGGACGGCCTCGGCCTGGCGCGCCACGAGCCAGTCGCGCAGGACGGCGAGCTGCCGTCGCAGCGTGCGGCACGCCGTCGGACCGTGACCGTTCAGGCGATCGTCCCAGCAGCCGGTCTTCAGGTGCACCACCAGGATGCGCAGGCTGCTGCCGTCGCGCGAGATGGTGACGTCCAGGCCGCTGCGCAGCCGGTACTTCGCGTCCGGCGCCGCGGCGTCAAGCCCGGTCACGTCGGGGTGGCGGACCAGCCGATACTCGCGCCGGATCGCCAGGCCGACCCGCTGGACCACCCGGTCGTTGGTCATCTCGATGCGGTAGCGGTCGGGCGGGAAGATCCTGGCCGCGATCTCGGGGCCGTCGACCTCCTCGATCCCGACCACGTCCGCGTCCAGCCTCCGCGCGTAGCCCGACAGGGCGGCGATGTCGTCCAGGCGCTTCGGATGCGCGTCCTCCGGCAGCGCGTCGTCGCCGTCCGGGCGCAGGGTCAGCCATTCCAGGTTCCAGGTGGCGATCTTCAGCTCGCGGGCCCGGCCGGGTGCTGCCACGAGCAGCAGGAGCAGGCAGCAGCACAGCGCGCGCATGCGGCGAGCCGGTCTCAGGCCGGAGGGTCCGCGTCGTCGCCCGCACCGTGCCGCAGCAGGGCGAGGGCGGCGCGCACCGTCATCGCCCGCCGCGATTGCTCGTCCAGCACCCAGATCGAGCCGTGGCGGATGTCGTAGAACCAGCCCTGCAGGGTGAGCCGGCCCTCGGCCAGGCGTGCGGCCACCGCCGGGTGGGTGCGCAGGTGGGCGAGCTGCAGCAGCACGTTCTGCTCGACCAGGGTGAGCAGCACGTCCTGCTCGTTCTCGCCGGGCTTGAGCGCCTGGGTGACCGCGAGCGCCGCCTCGGCGCTGCGCAGCCAGGTCCGGACCGTCGGCATGCCGGGGAGCCCGTGCTTGACCGGATCGAGCAGCGCCTTCATCGCGCCGCAGTCGGAATGGCCGCAGACGATGATGTTGTCGACGCCGATCGCGCTGACCGCATACTCGATCGCCGCCGAGACGCCGCCGAGCATCTCGCCGTAGGCCGGGACGATGTTGCCGATATTGCGCAGCACGAACAGGTTGCCCGGCTTGACCTGGGTGATCATGCTCGGGCTGACGCGGCTGTCCGCGCAGGTGATGAACAGCGTGTGCGGCGACTGGCCTTCCGCGAGGTCCGCGAACAGGTCGCGGTTCTTCGGATAGACCTCGGTGGTGAAGGTCTGGACGCCCTCGAGCAGCGAGACCAGGCTCGGCACCTCGTGATCGTGCATGTCGTTACCCCTCCGCCTGGAGACCCCGCCTGGAGCCACGGCCGCATCCGGACTACACTGTAGAGGAACCGCTGCGGAGATGGACATTCCTTGAACGCGTCATCGGCGGCCCCGCTGCGTCGCCGTCCGGTCGGCTGAGCCGTGCTGAACGCCGACGACCAGTCGCCGCTGCATGCCGAGCTGATCGCCGTCCTGGTCGCGGTCGGCGAGGATCGGCCGCGCGTGCTCACGCTCGCGGATGGCGCGGCGCTGCCGTCGGGTCCGCTGGAGCGGTCGCACCGCTCGCTGCAGTCCGGCCTGCGCAGCTGGGTCGAGCAGCAGACGCACCATCCGATCGGCCATGTCGAGCAGCTCTACACCTTCGCCGACCGCGACCGTGCCGAGGGTGCGGTCCGGGCGATCTCGATCAGCTACCTGGCACTGACCCGCATCGGCGCCAGCGATGCCGGCTGGCGCGACTGGTACGGCTACTTCCCCTGGGAGGACCAGCGCGGCAGCGCCGGGGCTGCGGCGGCGCGGCAGCTCGGCGCCCAGCTCGGCGCCTGGGCAGAGAATGCCGGCGATGCTGCCGTGCGGCAGCAGCGGCGGCAGCGCTGCGCCGTCGGCTTCGGGCTCGCCGGCATGCCCTGGGACGAGGAGCTGGTGCTGCAGCGCTACGAGCTGATCTACGAGGCCGGGCTGGTGGCGGAGGCGCGACCGAACGAGGTGCGGCTCGATGTCGGCGGCCGGGCGATGCTGCGCGACCATCGCCGCATCCTGGCCACCGGGATCGCCCGGCTGCGGGCGCGGATCAAGTATCGCCCGGTCGTGTTCGAGTTGATGCCGGCCAGCTTCACGCTGCTGCAACTGCAGCTCGCCTTCGAGGCGGTGGCCGGCCGGCGGCTGCACAAGCAGAACTTCCGGCGGCTGATCGAGCAGCAGAACCTGGTCGAGGAGACCGGCGCGGTCGCAGGCCACGCGGTCGGGCGCCCGGCCAAGCTGTTCCGCTTCCGCCGCGAGGTGCTGCAGGCCAGGCACGTCGCCGGCAGCAAGCTGCCGATGACCCGTCTCGCCTGACGCGACGATCTTGCCGCTTGAAGCGGGGGATGAGGCGACACACATCCCTTGACGCCGTTATGCTCAGTGCTAGCATAAAGGAGACGCCGCTCCTGGCGTTCTTTTGTGACCCTGTTTATGCTCACTATGAGCATTAAGGATGCAGCATGTTGCAGGAACTTCCGACGCGCACCGACGCCCTCTACGAGCGCGTCCGCCGCGTCGTGCCGCGGGCGGAATGGCGCCTGTTCGAGGACGACGTCGACGCCATCCTGCGGCTGAAGCGCGAGCGTCACGCCGTCATCCTGGCGCACAACTACCAGACGCCGGAGATCTTCCACTGCGTCGCCGACATCGTCGGCGACAGCCTGGCACTCGCCCGCGACGCGCAGAACCTGGATGCCGACGTGATCGTCATGGCCGGCGTGCACTTCATGGCGGAGACGGCGAAGCTGCTCAATCCGACCAAGCGCGTGCTCATCCCCGACCTGCGCGCCGGCTGCTCGCTGGCGGAGTCGATCACCGCCGCCGACGTGCGGCTGCTGCGCGCGCGCCATCCCGGCGTGCCGGTGGTGACCTACGTCAACACCTCCGCCGCGGTGAAGGCGGAGAGCGACGTCTGCTGCACGTCCGGCAATGCGAAGCGCGTCGTCGAGACGATCAGCCGCGAGTGGGGCACCGACCGGGTGATCATGATCCCCGACGAGTATCTGGCGCAGAACATCGCCCGCGAGACCGGCATCACCATGATCACCTGGGCCGGCCATTGCGAGGTGCATGAGCGCTTCACCCCCGAGCAGATCCGCCGCCTGCGCGCGGACCACCCCGGCATCATCGTGCTGGCGCATCCCGAATGCCCGCCCGAGGTGGTGGCGGAGGCGGATTTCTCCGGCTCCACCAAGGGCATGTCGGACTACGTCGCGAGCGGCCGGGCGCAGCGCGTGGTGCTGATCACCGAGTGCTCGATGAGCGACAACCTCGCCGTGCAGCATCCGGGCGTCGACTTCATCCGCCCCTGCAATTTGTGCCCGCACATGAAGCGCGTCACGCTGGCCAACCTGCGCCGCAGCCTGGAGAGCATGACGCACGAGGTCCAGATCGAGGCCAGCTCGGCGGTGCGCGCCCGGCAGGCGGTGGAGAGGATGCTGGCGATATGACCGCCTTCCTGTCCGGCCAGCCGGTGATCGCCGGCAGCGGCGTCGCTGGCCTGGTCACCGCCTTGCGGCTGGCGCCGCGCCCCTGCGTGGTGCTGAGTGCGGCACCGCTGGCCACCGAGAGCTCCAGCGCCTGGGCGCAGGGCGGCATCGCCGCGGCGGTCGGGCCTGACGATGCGCCGGGCCTGCAGATCGCCGACACGCTCGCCGCCGGCGACGGGCTGTGCGATCCGGCCGCGGTGCGCCGCATCATCGAGGCGGGTCCGGAGGCGATCGCGGCGCTGGCGGCGTTCGGCGCCTGCTTCGACCGCGCCGAGGACGGCAGCCTCCGGCTCGGGCTGGAGGCGGCGCACGGGCGGCGGCGCATCGTGCATGCGAGCGGCGACGGCACCGGCGCCGAGCTGATCCGGGCGCTGGTCGCGGCGGTCCGCGCCACCCCCTCGATCACCGTGCTGGAAGGCGCCTCGCTTGCCCGCGTGCTGCTCCGCGACGGTGCGGTCTGCGGCGCGGTGATCCGCCTGCGCGGCCGCCTGCATCGCCTGCTCACCTCGCGGCTGGTGATCGCAACGGGAGGCATCGGCGGCCTGTTCCTCGACACCACCAACCCGCTCGGCTCCACCGGCGCCGGGGTGTCGATCGCCGCACGCGCGGGTGCCGCCCTCGGCGACCTCGAGTTCGTCCAGTTCCACCCGACCGCGCTGGCGGCAATGCCGGCCGGGCAGGCTCGCGGTGCCGCACCGATGACGCTGGTCAGCGAGGCCGTGCGCGGCGAGGGGGCGGTGCTGATCGACGAGACCGGTGCACGCTTCATGGCCGACGAGCTCGCCCCGCGCGACGTGGTCTCGCGCGCGGTCTGGCGTCACCTGGCGGACGGCCACGACGTCTTCCTCGATGCGCGCACCGCTCTCGGCGAGCGCTTCGGCCGCCATTTCCCGGGCATCACCGCCGCCTGTCGTGCGCGCGGGATCGATCCCGCCACCATGCCGATCCCGGTGCGCCCGGCGGCGCACTACCATATGGGCGGCATCGCCGTGGACGCGGACGGCCGCAGCAGCGTGCCCGGACTGTGGGCCTGCGGCGAGGCCGCCTGCACCGGCCTGCATGGCGCCAACCGGCTGGCCAGCAACTCGCTGCTGGAGGCCGCGGTCTGCGGCGGGCTGGTCGCGCGGAGCGTCGAGGCGGCGGCTCCGTCCGTACGCGCCCGGGCCGAGCCGGCTCCGTTGGCGGTGCCGCCGCCGCCGCCGCACGAGGGAGTGCGCCATGTCGTCTCCGGCGCCCTCGGCGTGCTGCGCGACGCGGGCGGGCTGCAAGGCGCCATCGACGCACTGTCGCCCGATGCCGCGCACTCGGATCCGGCCCTGCTCGCGCTGATGATCGCCCGTGCGGCACTGGCACGCCGCGAGAGCCGCGGCGGGCACTTCCGCACCGACTATCCGGCACGGGCCGGCAGCGCCGTCCGCACCCTGTCGACCGCACGCGAGGCGCTGGACGCCGCCGAAGCCGCCGTGCCGTCGCGACGCGCGTCATGAATACGCTGCCCGACCTCATGCTCGAGCCGATGGTGCGCGCCGCCCTGCTGGAGGATCTCGGCCGCGCCGGCGACATCACCACCGACGCCATCGTGCCGGCCTCGCTGCCGGCGCGCATGGTGATGATGGCGCGCGATCCCGGCGTGATCGCGGGTCTGGATCTCGCCCGTCTCGCCTTCGCCCTGATCGAACCACGGTTGCGCTTCACCGTGCATCTGCCGGACGCGAGCCGCGTCGCCCCCGGCGACATCGTCGCCACCGTGCAAGGCCCGGCGCGCGGCATCCTGACGGCGGAGCGGGTGGCGCTGAACTATCTCTGCCACCTGAGCGGCATCGCCACCGCCACCCAGCGCCTGGTGCACGCCGTGCGGCACACGCCGGCGCGGATCTGCTGCACCCGCAAGACCACGCCCGGATTGCGCGCCGTGCAGAAATACGCCGTGCGCGCCGGCGGTGGCAGCAACCACCGGTTCGGCCTGGATGATGCGGTGCTGATCAAGGACAACCACATTGCCATGGCCGGCGGCGTCGTGCCCGCGATCCGGCGTGCCCGCGAGAATGTCGGCCACCTGGTGAAGATCGAGGTCGAGGTCGACACGCTGGCACAGCTCGAGGAGGCGCTGTCGATCGGCTCGGACGCCTTCCTGCTCGACAACATGACGCCGGCGACGCTGCGCCGTGCGGTGGCGATGATCGACGGGCGCGCGGTCACCGAGGCCTCCGGGCGGGTCACGCCGGAGACCGCGCCGGCGATCGCCGAGAGCGGAGTCGACCTGATCTCCGCAGGCTGGCTGACGCACAGCGTCAGCGTGCTCGATATCGGGCTCGACACGGTGCTCGATTGAAGTTGGGGCTCCGCCAAAGGCTAGCCCTCGGAAACCTCGAGATGGATTCTCAAGGCTTCGCCTTGAGC
>CAXUCM010000102.1:0-9740 GCA_964249315.1 uncultured Acetobacteraceae bacterium
CCGCCGCCGCCGACAGCATCCCGGTGGCGCTCGACGACGCCCCCAGGCGACCTTCCCGGATCCGGCCCTCGGCGCGCTCGCCTTCGGTGCCAGGCCGGATGCGGTGGTGGGCCCCACCCGGCTCGCGTCCGGCTGGGTGCTGCTCAAGGTGGTCCACGTCCAAGCCGGCTCGATGCGGAGCTTCGAGCAGCTCCGGCCGCAGCTGCATGACGCGATCGCCGCCGCGCGCGCGGGCGACGGCATGGCCGACCGGTTGCAGAAGCTGCAGGACGCGATCGCCGGCGGCAGCGGTCTCGACCAGATCCCGGGCGACCTGGGTGCGGCCGCCGCCGAGGGCACGCTCGATGCGAACGGACTGACCCAGGCCGGCGAGCCGGCGCCGCTGCCCGGCTCACAGGCCTTGCGACGCGCCATCGTCGCGCTTGCCTTCACGCAGAAGCCGGGAGCGCCACCCGAGCTCAAGCCCGGCCCGGACGATGCCGAGTTCGCGCTGGTGGTGGAATCGGTCACGCCGGCCCGGGCGAGGGACTACGAAGCGGTGCGCGACAAGGTGCGCGACGCAGTCCGCAACGAGGCGGTGCGACGCGCCGCAGAGCAGCAGGCGGCGACCCTCTACGCCGAGGCGAACCGAGGCGGCGGCCTCGCCGCACTCGGACGGCCCGACCTGGTGCATGTCGGCCCGATCGGCCGTACCGCGCCGCCGGCCGGTGTGCCGGCAGATCTGGCGCGACTCGCCTTCAGCCTGGCGCCGGGACGTTCGACGATGACGCAGGCGCCGGACGGCTTCGCGGTCGCTACCATCACCGGCGTCCAGCATCCCGGGCCGCAGAGCAACCGGCTCGCCTATGATCGCCTGCAGGGCCGGCTGGACCAGGCGGTCGGCGACGACATCGAGGCGAGCTACGCGATGGCGTTGCGCCAGAAGCTGCAGCCCGTGATCAACGCCGAGGCCGTGCGCAGCGTGGTCGGGCCGTAGCGCGGGGATGCCTGCCATGTCGGGGATCGTGCACAGCGTCGAGCCGGCGGACCTGCTCACCCCGGTCGCGGCCTTCCTCAAGCTGACCGGCAGCCTCGAGGGCGGCGCGTGCCATGCCTTCCTGCTGGAGAGCATCGAAGGCGGCGTCGCGCGCGGACGCTACTCGGTGATCGGGCGGCGGCCGCCCGTGAGCGGGCGCGGCGACCCCGGGCGCGGCGCGAGCGCGCGCGAGGGCGCCGCCGCGACACCCGATCCCGCGCGCCCGCTCGACAGCCTGCGCACGCTGATGCAACAGAGCCGCGTCGCGCTGCCGGCCGGATTGCCGCCAATGACCGCAGGCCTGTTCGGCTATCTCGGCTACGACATGGTCCGACAGATGGAGCAGCTGCCGGATGCGCCGGTCGACGATCTCGGGCTGCCCGAGGCGGTGCTGCTGCGTCCGTCGCTGTTCGCGATCTTCGACAATGTGCGCGACGAGCTGACCCTGGCGGCACCCGTGCGCGACGCGGACGCGGAGGCCGCGCGCATGCTGCTGGCGCGCGCCCGCGCCGCTCTCGCCGAACCGCTGCCGGTGGCGTCGCCGCCGTCGGATGCCGGGCTCGAGCGGCCGCCGGATGGCGAGGTCGAGACGCAGCAGCCGCGCTCGAACTTCACCCGCGCCGGCTTCGAGGCGGCGGTCGCCCGGGTGCAGGAGTACATTGCCGCGGGAGACGTCTTCCAGGTCGTGCCGAGCCAGCGCTTCTCCGTCGATTTCAGGCTGCCGCCGTTCGCGCTGTATCGGGCGCTGCGCCGGATCAACCCGTCGCCGTTCCTGTTCTTCCTCGATCTCGACGGCTTCAGCCTGGTCGGCAGCTCGCCGGAGGTGCTGGTGCGGCTGCGGGAGGGCGAGGTGACGGTGCGTCCGCTGGCCGGCACCCGGCCGCGCGGCGCCGACGCGGAAGAGGATCGCCGGCACGCCGACGCGCTGCTCGCCGACCCGAAGGAGCGCGCCGAGCACCTGATGCTGGTGGATCTCGGACGCAACGATGTCGGCCGTGTCGCCGAGATCGGCAGCGTCGTCGTCGCCGACAGCTTCACCATCGAGCGTTTCAGCCACGTGATGCATCTCTCCTCGACGGTGCGCGGCCGGCTGCGGCCGGGCCTGGATGCGCTGGACGCGCTGGTGGCAGGCTTCCCGGCGGGCACGCTGACCGGGGCGCCGAAGATCCGCGCGATGCAGATCATCGACGAGCTCGAACCGACCCGTCGTGCCGCCTATGCCGGCTGCATCGGCTATTTCGGTGCCGACGGCAGCATGGACACCTGCATCGGGCTGCGCATGGCGGTGGTCCAGGACGGTGTCATGCACGTCCAGGCCGGCTGCGGCGTCGTCGCCGACAGCGTGCCGGCCGCGGAGTACGAGGAGACCCGGCAGAAGGCGCGTGCCCTGATCCGCGCGGCCGAGGCCGCGATCCGCTTCGCGCACGGCAATTCCTGGAGCGAGCGGCGGCATGGCTAGGAGCGCTGGGCGCTTTCCTGGGAGCAAGGCCAGGGCTCTGCCCTGGACCCGCTCAAGGCTTAGCCTTGAGAATCCATTTGGCGGATCAGTGGGCGGGGCCCGGCCTTGCTGCTAGGGCATTTGGCTTCGCAAGCTTAGGGTGGCGGCGCAGCAAGGCGCACCCCGATGCACATCGCCGTCATAGCCGCCACCGCCGCGCTCGGCGGTCTGTTGTTCGGCTACGATACGGGTGTCATTTCCGGAGCGCTGCTGTTCCTGCGCCAGGCGTTCGCGCTCTCCCACCTGATGCTCGGGGTGGTCACCAGCATCGCACTGGCAGGCGCCGCGTTCGGTGCGGGCGTCGCAGGTCTGCTGGCGGATCGCTTCGGACGCCGCCCGATGCTGCTCGCAACCGCCACCGTCTTCGTCGTCGGTGCGGCGCTGTCGGCGCTGGCTGGCAGCCTTGCCGTGCTCCTTGCAGGACGGTTGCTGGTGGGTATCGGTATCGGCGGTGCCTCGATGCTGACCCCTCTCTACCTCGCCGAGATCGCCCCGGCTCGGGAGCGGGGGGCGCTGGTATCGTTCAATCAGTTGGCCGTCACCCTTGGCATCCTGGTCTCGTATCTGGTCGGATACGGGTTCGCGGCGGCGAGCGCCTGGCGATGGATGCTGGGGCTGGGGGCGGTGCCCGGCATGGTCCTTGCGGTCGGCATGCTGCTGCTACCGGAAACGCCGCGCTGGCTGGCGGGACACGGACATGCCGATGGGGCGCGGATTGCATTGCGCCGGCTTCGCGGACGCGGCGTCGACATCGAAGCCGAGATGGCGCAGCTGCGGGCCGATCTCGGCAGCGCGGCGCAGTCCCGACCGCCACGGCCTCTCGCTCCAGCGGCGACGCGGCTGCCGCTGATCGTCGGCGTCGGTCTCGCGGTGTTCCAGCAGGTGACCGGCATCAATACCGTGATCTACTTTGCGCCGGTGATCTTCCAGGCTTCAGGGCTGTCATCGGCGTCCGCCGCGATCCTGGCAACTGCCGGCATCGGCGTGGTGAACGTGCTCATGACGCTGGTGGCGATCCGGCTGGTCGACCGCGTCGGCCGCCGGATCCTGCTGTTGAGCGGGCTTGCCGGCATGGGCATCAGCCTCTGCGTGCTGGCCGGAGCGTTCCTGCTGCATGGCGGCGCATTGCTCGGCTGGCTGACGGCGGCGAGCCTGGCCGCCTATGTGGGATGCTTCGCGCTCGGGCTCGGGCCGGTGTTCTGGCTGCTGATCTCGGAGATCTTCCCCCTGTCGATCCGCGGGCGCGGCATGTCGGCGGCGACCATCGCCAATTGGATCGCGAACCTGGTGGTGGCGCTGACCTTCCTGGATCTGGTCGACCTGTTCGGGCGAACCGGGGTGTTCCTGGTCTACGCCGTCCTGACCTTCGGCGCGGTCCTCTTCGCCTATGCGCTGGTTCCGGAGACCAAGGGTCTGGGCCTCGAGGCGATCGAGACGCTCTGGATCAAGCGGTCCGGCGGCGGCAAGGGTGGTCCGGATCCACGACATCCCATCGCCACGGCCGCCGATGCGGCAGCGCCGTCATAGGACGAAGAAGCCGATGCTCGCCATGAGCATGATCAGCGTGGCGAGCCAGCCGCCGATCAGCATGGGAGGCTTCAGCTTCAGGCGGCCCATGATGCGGCCGTTGCCGGCGACCAGCATGATCACCGCCATCACCGGCGCCGCCAGCACGCCGTTGACGACCGCGCTCCAGTACAGCGCGCGGACCGGATCGAGCGACGTGAAGTTCAGGCCGACCCCTGCCATCGTGGAGACGGCGATCGTGGCGTAGAACGATTTCGCCTGCAGCAGGCGCCGGTCCAGGCCTTCGCGCCAGCGGAACGCCTCGGAAAGCGCGTAGGCACCGGAGCCGGCGAGGACCGGGACCGCGAGGAGGCCGGTGCCGATGATGCCGGCAGAGAAGACGACGAAGGTCAGTCGTCCGGCGATCGGCCGCAAGGCCTCGGCGGCCTGTGACGAGCTCTGGATCGTGGTGATCCCGGATGCGTGCAGCGTTGCCGCGGTCGCGTAGATGATGCAGATCGCGATCAGGTTCGACACGCCCATGCCGACCATGGTGTCGGCGCGGATGCGCGTGAACTCCCGCCTGGCGAGTTGCGGGGTGACGCTGAGTGGCTGTCGACCATGGCGCAGCCGGTCCTCGACCTCGAGTGCGGACTGCCAGAAGAACAGGTAGGGGCTGATCGTGGTGCCGAGCACGGCGACCAGCGCCATCGCCTGGTCATGGCCGAGGCCCAGATGCGGAACCAGGGTTGCCAGCAGTGCCAGCCGCCACGGCACATGCACGGCGCAGACCACGGCCACGTAGGTCAGCAGCGAGAGCGTCAGCCATTTGAGGAACCCGGCATAGAGGGCGTAGCTGAGGAACACCTCGGCGACGATGCAGACCACGCCGAAGCCGACGGTGAAGAGCCGCGCGCTGCCGCCGAGCAGGAGGCGAAGTGCGGCCCCCATCGCGCCGAGATCGGCTCCCAGGTTGATCACGTTGGCGACCAGCAGGAGCAGCACGATCACGCGGACGAGCCAGGGATCGTAGTGCCGACGCAGGTTGTCGGCGATACCGTGCCCGCTCACGCAGCCGATCCGGCCGCTGATCTCCTGGATCACGACCATGAAGGGCAGGCTGAACAGCATGGTCCAGGCCAGTCCGTAGCCGAACTGCGCACCCACCTGGCTGTAGGTGGCGATACCGCTCGGGTCGTCGTCGGCGGCCCCGGTGATCAATCCGGGACCGAGACGCCGGGCCAGGCCGGGCGGAGCTTTGGTCGACTCGACGGTCGGGATCATCCCGCCCTTATAGCTTCGGTCCGGGCACCGCCCACGCCGGTGTTGCAGCACAAGCATACATGCTCAAAAATGAGACCGTTGCTGTTCCATTAAGATTGTGGGCGACGCTGGACCAAGCTATGAAGAGGTTGATCAGGCGCCGTCACTCCCGCATCAACGTCGCCTCAGGAACGGCACAGATGAGCAGCGAAGATCGAGTGCGGGCACGATGCGGAGCGCCAGGCTGCCCGACGCGCGCCGATGCCCCGGCGGGGTCGCGATGCGATCCGTGCGAGGGGATCGGGATCGCGTCCGGATGCGGCCTGCACGACGCGGTGGCGACGCAGCAGCCCCAAGGTCCGGGACGGATCACCCTGGCGATCCGCCACGTGCAGGCGCGCCTCGCCTCCAAACCGGTCAAGTCGGAAGCCTAGAGACGGATTCTCAAGGCTGAGCCTTGAGCGGGTCCAGGGCAGAGCCCTGGCCTTCATCGAGACGCAAGCCAGGAGACGCCTGTTGTCGCAGACGACCTTCAGAGCCGCACGGCAAGCCGCGCCGGCCCCGACGCTGAACTGGCAGATCCTGGCCGCCGCCGCCGTGCTGCTCATCGTCAGTGCGACGATCGCCGCGACCGACCCGCACGTCGTGAACTATGCGATCGTGCAGGGGCTCAATCGCTTCGTCGGGCGCTGGTACCTGCTGGATCATGCCGCGCACGACCTGACCAAGGAGTCGTTCTCGAACGCTCTGATGACGGCGCTGATCTGGTATTGCTGGTTCGCGACCAGGGATGGCCAGCGACACGCCCGGATGGTCGCAGGCGTGCTGGCGACGGTGGCGATCGTCCTGTTCTGCTACAAGCTGCAGGCCTTGCTGCCGAACCATCTGCGTCCGCTGAACGATCCGGACCTGGTCTTCCGCGTGCCGCGCTCGGTCAATCCTGCCGTTTTCAGTCACGGCCTGGCATTCCCGAGCGAGCATGCCACGCTGCTGTTCGGCCTGGCGATGACGGCGTGGTTGACCGATCGCCGGATCGGCGTTCTCGCAGCGGCGTTCGCATCCTGCTGCGTGCTGGCACGGGTCTATCTCGGCTTCGTGTTTCCGACCGACGTGGTGGCGGGAGCGATGCTCGGCGTGCTGGCGGCCGGGCTCGCGCAGCTTCCATGGCTGCTCGACCGTGCCGAGGCGGCGCGGCGTTGGGGGATGCAACGACCGGCGTTCTTCGCCGCCCTGTCGTTCTACCTGTGCTTCGAGATCGGCCGCTTGTTCGAGGATTATCGCTACGTTGCCGCGGGCGTCGTTGCTGCGGCGAGGGCGCATGCCGGGCATTGACCGGCACTGCCACGTTCAGCGTTCGACCACCCCGGCCGTGCTCGGCTCCCAGCGCCAGCAGGGTGCAGCGTCCGGCAGCAGCACGCCGCCCAGCCATCGCGGCTGCGGTCGGAGCGAGAGGTAGTCCGCCTTGCCCGCGAGCACCGACCGCCCCGATGGCGTGATCGTCAGGCGACGCTTCGGCCAATCCTGATCCTCGTCGTCGTGCAGGCCGTCGAGCACCGGCTGCCCGGCGCGCTGCATGCCCTGCACGATGCAGAGGAAGATCAGGTCGCTCATCCAGGGCAGCGGCTCGCGCTGCTGCATCAGTTGGCTGAACGCCTCGCCCGCGGTCTGCGGCCGTTCCGTCAACAGTTGCAGGATCAGCCGCTCGGTCAGGCTCAGCCCGTCGCCGGTCCAGGGCAGCTCCTGGAGATGGCGCTGCACGGCGCGGGCGAGGTGCGGCAGGCCGGCTTCGCCGGTCTGCGCCCAGGCCGCGAGCGGCCGCGGATCGGGCGCGCGCAGCATCGCCCAGACCGCGCGGCCCGTCTGCAGGCTCTCGGACGAGACCGGCCGGCGCTCCTCCCAGAGCAGTCGCAGCGCCTCCGGCGGCAGCTGCCCCAGGCCAATGAAGCGCACGGCGCCGGGAAAGCGTGCCGAGGAGATCAGCTCGAGCCGCGCCGGCGGCGTCTCGGCGAACTGCGCCAGGCAGCGCGCCAGGACGAGCTGGTCGTAGCTGTCATGCTCGCACCAGAGCACGACGCGACGGGCGCGCGTCGCCGCCGAGCGCAGTCGTTCCTCGGCGAGGTGGAGGTCGGCGGCGAGCTCCGCCCGGCTCATTCCGGAGTCGGCGCCATAGCTCCAATACAGGAAGTCGGCGCGCTGCTCGAGCCATCCGGGATCGTCGCGCACCGGACCCTGGCAGAGCGGATCGGAAACCTCCAGGAAGTCGCCGATGAAGCCGGCCTGACGCAGCGTGGTCGCGATGTCGAACCCGCAGCGCACGTGCAGCGTCGCCATCGTGCCGTCCGGCGCCGGCTCGCCCTGGACGATGCGGGCCCGGCTGTGCTGCATGGACCGGATGTGCGCCTGCAGCCGGGGCCAGCTCGGCAGGCCGAGTTCGCGAGCGATGACGAAGTGCGCCTGGCTCAGGCGAGCGGGCCGATCGAGGCGGCCCGAGAGGGCGGGATGATGGCGCTGGAAGCGGCGGCGCGCCTCGGCGTCGCCGGCGCGCAGCCCGTCGAGCAACTCGCGGGCGCGCTTGCGCTGCTGCTCGAGGTTCAGCCGGAACGGTGAACGGCCGCGCAAGGCGGCGGGATCGTCGGACATCGGGAGACCCTTCCTCGCGTCTGTGTCCGCCGATCAGACAGGAAAGGGTGGTTTGCAGGACCGTGCCGTTCCGTGCGGGCGTGGGCGCTGCCCTTTCCGCGGACGCGGAGGCTCCGACCGAGCCCGGCCAGCAGTGAACCAAGGCGCTCCGGATCGGTCAAGGCGCGTGATTGACCGGCCGCCTGCTCCAGGGCCATCCTCCGATGATGATCCTGCTGATCGACAACTACGACAGCTTCACCTTCAACCTGGTGCACTACCTGGGCGAGCTGGGTGCGGAATGCGACGTCCGGCGCAACGACGCGCTGAGCGTGGAGGCGGCCCTGGCGTTGCGGCCCGAGGCGATCGTGCTGTCGCCCGGACCATGCTCGCCGAACGAGGCCGGGATCTGTTGCGAGCTGATCGCACGCGCCGCCGGCCAGGTGCCGGTGCTGGGCGTGTGCCTGGGGCATCAGGCGATCGGCCAGGTCTTCGGCGGCGAGGTGGTGCGGGCGCGCACGCCGATGCACGGCAAGGTGAGCCGCATCCGCCATCACGGCGGCGACGTCTTCGCCGGCCTGCCGAGCCCGTTCGACGCCACCCGCTATCACAGCCTGGTGGTGCGACCGGACAGCCTGCCGGCGCTGCTGGTGCCGACCGCCTGGACCGAGGACGGCATCGTCATGGGGTTGCGCCATCGCGACCTGCCGATCTTCGGCGTGCAGTTCCATCCCGAGAGCATCGCCTCGCAGCACGGCCACGACCTCCTGGCGAACTTCCTGGCCATCGCCCGCGGCCGCAATGAACCGCGCGCGAGGGCGGCCTGAGCCGAGCCGACGCGTCGAGGTCGCGGCGATGTCTGCGGGCCTGAAGCCGGTCCTGGACCGGATCGCGCGTGGCGAGCTTCTGTCGGAGGCCGAGGCGGAAGCGGCGTTCGCGTGCGTGATGTCCGGTGCGGCGACCCCGGCGCAGATCGCCGGCCTGCTGATCGGACTGCGCGTGCGCGGCGAGAGCGAGGCGGAGCTGGTCGGCGCGGTGCGGGCGATGCGCGCGCGGATGCTGGCGGTGCGGGCGCCCCCCGGCGCGATCGATGTCTGCGGCACCGGCGGCGACCGGCACGGCACCCTGAACGTCTCGACGGCGGTGGCCTTCGTGCTGGCCGCCCTGGGCGTGCCGGTGGCCAAGCACGGCAATCGCGGCCAGTCCTCGCCGACCGGGGGCACCGACGTGCTCGCCGCCCTCGGCGTGCCGCCGCTGCAGGATCCCGTGGCGCTGGCGCGGCAGCTCGCGCGGCACAATATCGCCTTCCTCGCGGCGCCCGCGCACCATCCGGCGCTGCGCCATGCCGCCGGCGTGCGCGCAGAGCTCGGCACCCGCACGCTGTTCAACCTATGCGGCCCGCTCTGCAACCCGGCCTCGGTATCGCTGCAGCTCGTCGGCGTGTTCGACCCGGCCTGGCTGATGCCGGTCGCGCGCACCCTGCAGCGGCTCGGCGCCGAACGCGTCTGGGTGGTGCATGGCGAGGACGGGAAGGGCGGAGCCCAGGGCCTCGACGAGCTGACCCTGGCCGGGGCGAGCCAGGTGGTCGCCCTCGAGGACGGCGCGCTGCACCGCTTCACGCTGACGCCCGAGCAGGTCGGGCTGGAGCGGGCGCCGGTCGGCGCGATCGCCGGCGGGGACGCGGCATACAATGCCGCCGCGCTGGAGGCGCTGCTGCGCGGCGCGCATGGCGCCTACCGCGATACCGTCCTGCTTAACGCCGCGGCGGCCTTGCGTGTTGCTCGCGGAGGCAACATGTTCCCGCCCGAGCGCGAGGCGTCCGGCCTGCGCGAGGCCGCC
>CAXUCM010000103.1:0-9736 GCA_964249315.1 uncultured Acetobacteraceae bacterium
CTCGCAGAGAATCTGCACGGTGCGGAGGATGTCCGCCTTGCGCAGGATGCGCACGGTGTCCTCGGCGTCGACGCCGAGACGCATGTTCATCTTCACCCGGCCGACGGCCGAGAGGTCGTAGCGGTCGGCATCGAAGAACAGGCCGCGGAACAGGGCCTCCGCGGTCTCCGGGGTCGGCGGCTCGCCCGGGCGCATCACCCGGTAGATGTCGACCAGCGCGTCGTCGCGCGAGGTGTTCTTGTCGATCGCCAGCGTGTTGCGGATCCACGGGCCGTTGCCGCCGTCGACGGCGAGCGTCGGCAGCTCGGTGATCCCCATCTCCTCGAGCGCCACCAGGCGCGGCTCGGTCAGCTCCTCGCCGGCCTCGCCGTAGATCTCGCCGGTCTCCTCGTTGACCAGGTCGTGCGCGACGAAGCGGCCGAGCAGGTCGGCGCGACCGACCAGCACGACCTTGGTGTTCTCGGCGATCTTGCGCACCGCGCGCGCGGTCAGCTTGGCGTCGGCTTCGGCCACCACCTCGCCGGTGTCGGCGTCGATCATCGGCTCCAGCAGCTTCATGCCGCGGAACGCGTCCGGGTCGAACGGGCGCGCCCAGCCCTTCTCGGTGCGGGTGAAGCTCACCGTGCCGTAGAAGGTGCCGAGGATCTCGTCGGCATCCATGCCGCGGATATCCATGCTGTCGACGTCGCCGCCCTCGGCGATCTTTGCGGTGCGGGCGTCATGGGAGGCGTCGCCCTCCAGCGCGTAGAGCAGCGTGGTGACCGGCAGCTTGCGCTTCCGGTCGATGCGCACATAGACCATGTCCTTGCTGTCGAACTCGAAATCGAGCCAGGAGCCGCGATACGGGATCACCCGCGCGGCGAACAGGAACTTGCCCGAGGCGTGCGTCTTGCCCTTGTCGTGGTCGAAGAACACGCCAGGCGAACGGTGCATCTGGCTGACGATGACGCGCTCGGTGCCGTTGATGATGAAGGTGCCGTTATCCGTCATCAGCGGCATGTCGCCCATGTAGACGGGCTGCTCCTTGATGTCGCGGATCGAGCGGCTGCCGGTATCCTCGTCGACGTCCCAGACGATCAACCGCAGCACCACCTTCAGCGGGGCCGCGAACGTCATGCCGCGCTGGATGCATTCCTCGACGTCGTATTTCGGCTCCTCGAGCTCGTAATGCACGAACTCGAGCCGGCCGCGTCCGGCGAAGTCGTTGATCGGGAACACCGAGCGGAACACTTCCTGCAAGCCGGTCTGGGTGCGGCTGTCGGGCGGCACCACCATCTGCAGGAAGGCCTCGTAGCTGGCGCGCTGCACGTCGATCAGGTTCGGCATCGGCGCGATCTCGGGGATGCGTCCGAAGCTCTTGCGGATGCGCTTGCGTCCGGTGAACGACTTGACCGCGGCGTTGCCAGTTATCGCATTCATCGTCAGATCCTGCCTCGCCCTGCTCGGCTCGGGAGTGTGACCGGTCGTCTGGGACAGGCTATGATCCGCATCGCGTAGCGGATCGCCCCGTATCAGCCGCCGGCCAAGGTCCCTTGACCGAAAAACCCTGTCTTAAACCCGTGTCTGCCTCGACCGCGTCGGCATCCGGCTGCCGCACGGCCAATGGGGCGGGACCGCAATGCGGTGCCCACCCCACGTGTATCCTAGCAAATGATCGACAGCGGCCGGCCGGTTCGATGCCGGCCGGCTGCCGCGGGATCGCCTCGATGCTTACTTGATCTCGACAGAGGCGCCCTGCTCTTCCAATTGCTTCTTGAACTTCGCCGCGTCATCCTTGCTGACGGCTTCCTTCACCGTCTTCGGCGCGCCCTCGACCAGGTCCTTGGCTTCCTTCAGCCCGAGGCCGGTGATGGTGCGAACCTCCTTGATGACGTTGATCTTCTTCTCGCCGGTCTTGGTCAGGATGACGGTGAACTCGGTCTGCTCCTCGACCGGAGCCGCGGCAGCGCCGCCGCCTGTCGGTGCTGCGGCCACCGCAACCGGCGCCGCGGCGGACACACCCCACTTCTCCTCGAGCAGCTTGGACAACTCAGCCGCTTCGAGGACCGTCAGGGTGGACAGCTCGTCAACGAGTTTAGACAAATCGGCCATGATATGTTCCTAATCTAGACAGTGAGTGATCCCACGCAAGTGCCGGTTCCCGGCAATCACGCGATTTTTACGCAGCTTCGGCGATCGCCTCGTCCCTCTTGGCGTAGGCGCCAAAGACCCGAGCAAGCTGTCCGGCCGGAGCCTGCAGCACGCCGGCGATGCGCGTCGCCGGCGTGGCGATCAGCCCCGCCAGTTGTGCGCGCAACACGTCCAGCGACGGCAGTTCGGCGAGCGCCTTGATTCCATCCGCGTTGAGCGTCTGGATTCCGAGCGCGCCACCGAGCACGACGAGCTTCTCGTTGGTCCTGGCGAACTCGACGGCCACCTTCGCCACCGCCACCGGGTCGGCCGCCCACGCGAGCGCGGTCGGTCCCTTCAGCAGCGGCGCGATGCCGTCGAATCGGGTCCCATCCAGGGCGAGGGTGGCCAGCCGGTTCTTCGCGACCTTGAAGTTCGCTCCCGCTTCCCGCATCCGCTGGCGCAGCCGCGTCACTTCCGCCACCGTCAGCCCGTCATTGCGGGTGACGACGACCATCGACGTTTCTGCGAACACGGCGGCGAGGGCGGCAACGAACGTCCGCTTCTCCGTACGGTCCAATTCCCGTCTCCATCATGGCCCGGCGGCACGAAGCCGACGAGCCGGGTTGCCCGTGGGCCGGACGCACGCCTGCGCGCACGCCGGGCCTGGTTCGCCTGTCCTGTGGCGGAATCACCCATGCCGATGACGGCACGAGCACCCCCGTCTGTCGCGCGCCGCCATCGGAATGGCGATTAAGGCTTCACGCGCTGGGCGTGTCGCCGCGTGCGGTCTTGGACAGGTGCGGAACGGCGTCCCTGCGGACGCCCTCCTGCTCATCCCCGCCCGATCGGGCGGAGTGCATTCTCGGCCGGTCTCAGCCGGCGGCGAAGGAAGCGACGTCCAGCTTTACGCCCGGCCCCATCGTCGAGGACAGCGCCGCCTTCTGCAGGTAGGTGCCCTTGGCGCCGGTCGGCTTGGCCTTCTGGATCGCATCCACCAGCGCCCGGACGTTCTCGGCCAGCCTGGCCTCGTCGAACGACGCCTTGCCGATGCCGGCATGAATGATGCCGGCCTTCTCGGCGCGGAACTCGACCTGGCCGGACTTGGCCGCGGTGACCGCGCCCTTCACGTCCATCGTCACGGTGCCGAGCTTGGGGTTCGGCATCAGTCCGCGCGGACCCAGGATCTTTCCGAGCCGTCCGACCAGCGCCATCATGTCCGGCGTGGCGATGCAGCGGTCGAAGGCGATCTCGCCGGCCTGCACGCGCTCGGCGAGGTCCTCCGCGCCGACCACGTCGGCTCCCGCGGCCTGTGCCTCCGCCGCTTTCGGGCCGCGCGCGAACACCCCGACCCGGAGCACCTTGCCGGTGCCGTTCGGCAGGCTGAGCAGCCCGCGCACCATCTGGTCGGCGTGGCGCGGATCGATGCCCAGACCCAGCGAGATCTCGACGGTCTCGTCGAACTTCGCCGTGGCGTTCCGCTTCACCAGACGGATCGCCTCGTCGAGCGCGTAGGCCTTGTCGTGGCCGACCGCGGCGCGGGCGGCCTCCAGGCGCTTGTTCCTTGCCATCGCTCAGCCCTCCACCACGGTGAGACCCATCGACCGGGCCGAGCCCGCGAGCATGCGCACCGCGCCCTCGACGTCGTTGGCGTTCATGTCCTTCATCTTGATCTGCGCGATCTCGCGCAGCTGCGCGGTGGTCACCCGGCCCGCTGCCGCACCCTTGCCGACGGTGGCGCTGCCCTTGGAGACCTTCGCCGCCTTGAGCAGGAAGTAGGTATTGGGCGGCGTCTTCAGGATGAAGGTGAAGGTGCGGTCGCCGAAGGCGGTGATCACCACCGGCGTCGGCGTGCCCGGCTCGATGCCCTGGGTCGCGGCGTTGAACTCCTTGCAGAACTGCATGATGTTCAGGCCGCGCTGGCCCAGTGCGGGACCCACCGGCGGCGACGGGTTGGCCTTGCCGGCAGGGATCTGCAACTTGATGTAGCCGACGATCTTCTTGGCCATATCCTTGGCTCCTGTCCTTGCCAGGACCGCGGTCCATGCGACCGTGCCCGTCGCCACGCGGCGACGGCGCAGGATCTCCCGCGTTCCGTGAGGATCGGGCCTCTAGCCGCTGGGCCGCATCGCTGTCAAGCGACCCAGAGGCCGCGCTCGCGGTGCCAGGCCTCGATCGACTGCCCGGGATAGAGGTCGAAGCACGCATCGTCCGGTCCGAGCTGCGGCACCACCCAGGCCGGCTTGAAGCGCAGCATCAGGTGCACCAAGGCGGGCGGCGCCGGCAGTTCGCTGTCGATCGCCGAGGCGAAGGGATGGATCAGTTCCGGCCATTCCGGCGAGAACAGCCATAGCGCCGTGGCACAGCGTCCGCAGGCATGGCGCTCGGCGGTCGAGCGCTCGCAGGCGCCGTCTTCCTGCACGATGTCGGCATGGAACACCCGGATCGCGCGCTCGGGGTCCTGCACCTGCATGCCGGCGGTGTCGGCGCCGAGATTGATCGCATACCCGCCGCCGCCCGCGGTCTTGCGGCAGATCGAGCAGTAGCAGCGCTGGTAGGGGTGCGGCGTGTGGCTGTCGCAGCGGAAACGCACCGCGCCGCAGCGGCAGGATCCTGCGAGGGTCATCGGCATGGCGAACTCCTGACATACAAGGGGTCAAGGTTGGGGCTCCGCCCCAAGCCCCGCCAAAGGCTCGCCTTTGGAAACCTCTTGTAGATGGATTCTCGAGGCGTCGCCTTGAGCGGGCCCAGGGCGAAGCCCTGGCCTTCAGGCCGCCGGCCGCGGATAGGTCAGCAGCCGGCGCGTCGCGGTTGCCGCACCTTCGGCCGACCCGGGACGGCCGAACAGCCAGCCCTGGCCGATGTCGCAACCCAGCTCGCGCAGAAGCGCCGCCGTCTCGCCCTGCTCGACGCCCTCGGCCACCACCGTCAGCCGCAGGCTCTTGGCCAATCCGATCACGGCGGTGACGATCTTGCGGCTTTCCAGGTCGTCGACCATCGCGGCGACGAAGCTGGCATCGATCTTCAGCGTGTCGAACGGCAGCATCTGCAGGTGCCGCAGGCCCGAATAGCCGGTGCCGAAATCGTCTAGCGCCAGGCGCACGCCGAGCGCCTTCAGCTCCAGCAGCACCGTCCTGGCCAGCGCGAGGTCGCCGACCAGGGCGCTCTCGGTGATCTCCAGCTCCAGCCGATGCGCCGGCAGGCCGGAGGCTTCCAGCGCCGCCTGGATCATCGCCGGCAGCGAGCGGTCGCGCAGCTGCAGGGGCGAGATGTTGCAGGCGACCGAGACCTCGTCGGGCCAGCCCAGCGCGATCCTGCAGGCCCGGCACAGCAGGCGTTCGGTCATCGCGCCGATCAGGCCCATCTCCTCGGCGATCGGCACGAACGCGGCGGGCGAGATCATGCCGTGCGCCGGATGCGGCCAGCGCGCCAGCATCTCGAAGCCGACCAGCGTGCCGTGCTGCAGCGCCACCAGCGGCTGGAAGTGCGGGACGATGCAGTCGCCGAAGATCGCCTGGCGAAGCTCGCCCTCGAGCAGAGCGCGACTGCGCGCCGCCGCATCCATGCCGGGCTCGAACAAGCGGAAGCCGCCGCTACGGTCGGCCTTGGCCTGGTAGAGTGCGACGTCGGCGCGATGGATGATCGCGTCCGCGGTCGCGTCGCCGTGCTCGGCCAGCGCCACCCCGATGCTGACGCCGGACTGTACCAGGACGCCGCCGCCGAGCTCGAACGGCGGGTCCAGTGCTGCGATGATCCGCCGGGCCAGCCGGGCGGCGGCGTCGTCCATCGAGGCGAACGGACCGGACCCGTCGAAGCACCCGGTCAGCGCGAACTCGTCGCCGCCGAGCCGTGCCACCAGGCCGCCTCGATGCGTCAGCGTGCGCAGCCGGGCGGCAACCTGCTGCAGCAGCCGGTCCCCGGCAGGATGGCCGTGCAGGTCGTTGATCGTCTTGAACCGGTCGAGGTCGAGCAGCAGCAATGCGACGCCGTTGCCGCCACGCCGCAGGCTCGCGAGCGCCAGCTCCAGCTGCTCGTACAGGTGGCGCCGGTTGGCCAGGCCGGTCAGCGCGTCGGTCCGCTCTACCGCATCGGTGCGCGCCCGCGCCCGGCGCAGGCGGGCGTGCCCGAACAGGGCGAACACGCCGGCGACCAGGAGCACGGCCGCGAGCGCCAGCTCCAGGGTCTGCTTCCAGGCCCGGTTGTTGATGCTGGCGGTCTGCGCGGTGGTCACGCGGGTCAGATCCTGGCTGAACGCCTCCATCCCTGCCGCATAGGTCGCCTGCAGGTAGTCGAACTCCGGACCGTCCAGCAGGGCGATGGCGCCGGCACGGTCGCCGGCGGCGGCGCGCTTCATCGAGGCTCGCTCCATCGCGACGAGATCGCGATTGGCCTCGTCGGTGGTGCGCGCGAGCTCGGCGGCAACGTCCGGCGTCGCCAGCGCCACCGCCTCGGCAATCGCGGCGGCCAGCCGCGGACGCGCCTCGTCGTAGCGGTCTACCCAGGCGGGATCGCCGGAGAGGGCAGCGACGCGGGCGGACATCGAGAGCCACTCGTTCAGGGTGGCGATGGTCCCGCGCAGCTCGGCCACCCGCACCGCGCGCGCGGTCTGCTGCCGCATCTCTTCACGCAGCGCGGCACCACTCAGGCCGAACCAGGTCAGCACGGCCAGGACGAGCCCGGTCGCCAGCAGCGACCCGGCGAGGCGGGCGGCCCTGCCTGCCCCCTCTCGGACACTGATCGTCGGGTGAGGCGAAGACACCATCACCTCGAGGATATGCCGGAATGGTTTATAAATCGTAACCTTCAGGCCAGGGCTCTGCCCTGGACCCGCTCAAGGCTTAGCCTTGAGAATCCATCCAAAAGAGGTTTGCAAAGGGGAGCCTTTGGCGATCGAGCCGCGAAGCGGATCGAAGGGGGGGAGCCCCGACCGTCCCTAGAGATCGTCGTCGGGTCGGTCCGCCAGGTCGAGCATTGCCGACGCGGCTTGCGGATCCGGTGCCTCGATGCCGCGCAGCTTGCGCGCGACGACCCGCGTGCGGCGGCGCGCCTCCTCGATCGAGCTCGACATCGCCGACGCGTTGCGGCCGAGCCGCTCGAGCACGGCGTCCATCTTCAGCATCTCCTGCCGGGTGGCGCCGAGCAGCTGGCTGATGATCTCGGTCTTCTCCTCCAGCGCCAGCGTCACGTAGCCGAGATGGATCGTGCGCAGCAGCGCCGGGATCAGGCTCGGGCCCATCACCAGCACGCGCTGGAGGCGTCCGATCTCGTCGATCAGCCCGGGCACCCGGGCAACCTCCGCGTACAGCCCGTCGGTCGGCAGATAGAGCACGGCGAACTCCACCGTGACCGGCGGCACGATGTACTTGCCGGCGATCTTGCGCGCCTCCAGGCGCAGCGACGCCTCCAGCGCCCGCCGCGCCGCGCGCTCGGCCTCGGGATTGACCTGCTCGACCGCCTGCAGCAGGCGCTCGTAGGCCTGCAGCGGGAACTTCGAATGGATCGCGAGCAGCGGGCGCGACGGCTCGCCGCCGCGCGCGGGCATGCGCACGGCGAACTCGACGACCTCGCCGCTGCCCGCGCTCAGCCGGCAGTTGCTCTCGTAGGCGCCGCTCGGCAGCACGTCGTCGAGGATCGCGCGGAGCTGCGACTCGCCCCAGCCGCCGCGCGTCTTGACGTTGGCGAACAGCCGCTTGAGATCGCCGATCTGCGCGGTCATCGCGCTGACCTCGCCCATCGCCTGCTGCACCGCGACGAACTGCTCGAGCACGCGCTGGAAGCTGGTCTGCATCTGCTTCTCGACGGCGGCGTGCAGCTGCTCGTTGACCGAGGCCTGGATCGCGCTCAGCCGGAGGGCGGACTGCTCGGACATCTCGCGCAGCGCCGTGGCCAGGGCGAGACGGGATTCGCCCTGCTCGCGGGCGATGCTGGTGGTCAGCGTGCCGAGCCGCTCGCCGACATCGTGGCGGTTCTGCTCGACGCGGCCGATCAGCACGCGCTCGAGTTCGGCCAGCCGGGCGCGGGCGGCCTCGGCCTCCTGGCCGCGCGCGGCCTGATCGCGCTCGACGAGGACGCCGAGACGATGCAGCATCTCCGTGTCGGCCGCGTGCGCGGGGTCCTGCAGCGCGTGCCGCACCAGCAGCGAGACCAGCAGGGCGGCGATCGCGGCGGCGGCCGCGCGCACCGAGGCGCGCGCGCCGCCGAGATCGAGGGCCAGGGTCACGCCGACGTGCCTCCGTCGCCGGGAGCAGTTTGCCAGGTGGCGACTTTATGTAGACTTGAAGTCATTTGGCAGATGGTGTATCGGTTTTGCGCAGAAGGAGCAATCCCGCGTGCCGGCATCCGTCATCGCCAGCCTGCGTGCGTCCACCGATCCCGGTGCGGCGCGCAGCGACATCACCCAGGAGGAGGCAGCGGCCATGCTGCGTGCGGCGTTCAACCTGTTTGCCCGCTGGCAGCTCGACGGCGCGCAGGCCCGTCGCCTGCTCGGCTCGCCGAGCGAACGCACCTTCCAGCGCTGGAAGTCCGGCGAGGTCGCCTCGATCCCGCACGACACCGCCTGCCGGCTGGGCGACCTGATGGGCATACACAAGGCGTTGCGCTACATGTTCTCCGAACCGCAGCGCGGCTACGACTGGATCCGCAAGCCGAGCGAGGCCTTCGGCGGCCGGTCGGCGCTGGATCGCATGATGCAGGGCGCGCAGTCCGACCTGTCGGCCGTGCGCGCCTATCTCGACGCGGAGCGCGCCGGCTGGTGAACCCGCTGCCGACGGCCGCCGCCACCCGGCTGCGCTGGAAGCAGTCACACCGGATCATCCGCACGATCTATCCGCCGGTGCATCTGTTCGAGGACATCGCCGACCCGGCCGACTGGGAAGCGATCGCGCGTGCCGAGGCACGCACCAACCCGCGCATCCATGACGAAATCGGCAACCTTGCCCTGGTCCCGTTAGCGCGACGCGTGTCGGGTCCCACCGCGTCGATGGTGATGGGCGCGTTCACCCACGTCTCGCTGCTGCGGCCGAGCCGCTTCTCGGCCGGCCGGTTCGGCGTCTGGTATTGCGGCGACCGCTTCGAGGTGGCGCTGACCGAGACCGCGTTCCATTTCGAGCGCTTCATGCGTGCGACCTGCGAGCCCGCCGCGGACGCGGACTTCCGCGAACTGACCTGCCGCGCCGGTGGCGCGGTGCACGATCTGCGCAAGGCCGATCCCGCCGGCTGCCTGACGCCCGACGACTGGAGGCCCGGACAGGCGCTCGGCCAGCGCATCCGCAATGACGGCGCGGACGGCGTGATCTACCCGAGCGTGCGCTATCCGGCCGGGTTCGCCGCCGGGCTGTTCTGGCCGGATTGCGTGACGCTGCCGGTGCTGCAGTCGCGGCAGCTGCGCTATCGCTGGGACGGCACGCGCATGACCCACTGGTTCGAGCACGGCACCCGCGAATGGATCAGCTACCATGCGGCGGGCTGACGTACTGGGGAAGGTTGGGGCTCTGCCCCAAACCCCGCCAAAGGCTCGCCTTTGGAAACCTCCCGGTGGAGTCTCAAGGCTGAGCCTTGAGCGGGTCCAGGGCAGAGAGGCTGTGAAGCAATCCTGTCTGGGTGTGTGTGTGAGACAGTCGAGACGATG
>CAXUCM010000104.1:0-9665 GCA_964249315.1 uncultured Acetobacteraceae bacterium
GATCAGCAGCGCCGAGACTAGGATGCCGGCATGGTTGCACGCCTGGTTGTGGCCCTGCTGGCGCGGGAACGCGGCCTTGCCGACGATGCCGAGCGTCAGCAGCGTCAGCGCCGGCAGCAGCAGCGCCCCGCCGGCGGCGGCGAGCAGCTGTGCGGCCATCACCCAGGCGAAGCCGCGCGCCGGCAGCACCAGCACGGTGCCGAGCAGGATCGCCGCACAGGCGAGGGCCAGCTGCAATCGGGGCCGTCCAGTCTGGTCGACCAGCGCGCCGGCGGGTCCGTTGAGGAACAAGGCGGCCAAGCCGACCAGCGTGGCCAGCCAGCCGATGCGGTCCGGGCTCCAGTGTGCGTCGGCGGCAAGCCAGGTCGACAGGAACGGCCCGAGGCCGCCCTGGATGTCTCCGCAGAAGAAGGTGATCGAGGCGAGGTGCAGGCTCGGCGACATGGCGGGAGCTTGCAGGCGGCGGCCGCGGCTGACAATCCGCAGCGCGTCTCGCGCGTCGTCGAAGGAGGCGCCGTGGCCGGACTTCCGAAGATGGTGCCGCTTGCGCATCGTTTCGCGTCGTCGCGGCCGCGTCACGATCCGCCGCACGCGCAACAATCGCGCTGTTCGCGGGCAGCCCGTTCCAGCCGCTGCCGCCGACCGGGACCGCGCCGTTCCGCCTGGATCTCGAAGCCGTCGTGCCCGCTGCCGTCACTGCCGCACGCCGTGCCGGCGGCATGGCGTTCCACAGGGTCGGCGATACTGGCGGCGTGCAGGATCCGAACCCGCAAATGGCTGGTGGCGCAAGGCCTCGAGCGCGACGCGTCGACGGCCGGGCGGCGCAATCTCTGCCGCAATTCCACGATCCGTGCGGGCACTAACCCCGTGCCGATCATGCGCATCCCCGGCCACCATGACGGCGATGTATTCGACGACGGCAGCCGCACCGATCCGCGGCCCTCGCTCGCCACCTTCATGCGCGACTTCCGTGCGGCGAACCCGGGCACGCACTCGCCGGATACAGGGGATGCCGTGCGCACGGCGATGATCCAGCCGCCTGCACCAGGTGGCGAAGCTGAACGGCCAGCCCCTGGTGACGCCATACGCGGTGCCGGGACAGCCGGGCGTCACGTTCGAGCGCTACTATGACGACCGGTCCGGCTTCCTGCGCATCGAGGCGTGCAGCGACGAGGTCGCCATTTCGGTCTTCACCGTGCCGCGGCCGCAGGAGACGTGGGATCAGCCGCCGCGGCTGTTCGACCGCGTGCGGCCGGACTGGCGTCGACGCAGGGTGATCCTCGCCCGAGGGCGAGGCGAGAGCGGGACGCTGCTGCGGCTCAGTTCGCCGTGCGCATGCGCTCGAAGGCGCGCTGCAGTTCGAGATACGCCTGGTCGGGCGGGGTGCGGTCGCTCTCGATCATGCCGTTGCGCCAGCCATGCAGGTAGGAGCGGGAGAGGCTGCCGGGCGCCGGCGGCCTGCCGCTGAAGCCGTCCAGGTAACCGCCCAGGACCTCGCCGTCATCGAGCGACTTGAACGCCTCGACCGTGCATACCGGCTCACCGATCTTCATCTCGACATCCGCCGAAGCCTGCATGGCGGCTATCCTTTCGCTTTCAGCATGATATGACCTTCCCGTGCAGTGTGAACGAGCGCTCAATCATAGCCCTGCAACGCCATGTGTCGCGTCACACGGTGACCCAATGTCGTGCAAGAGGACCAGCTTATGAACGCCATCGTCTCATCGACCGACTCGAGGTCCATAGAACCGATTCGCTCGAATGTTTCCCGCGTCAGCCGGGGGAAAACCTACACTGCCGCGATCGCCTATGACAAGCACGTCGCCGCAGACGCATACCGGGTTCGGTATGCAAGTTATCTTGATTCCGGCTTCATAACGCCAAATCCTGACAAAATTTTTCGTGACAGCTTCGATAACTTACAAAATTCGACCAGCATCGTGGTTTACGACGCCGACCGGCCCGTGGGCTCGGTCAGAATTTGCCTCATGTCGCGCAGCGTCCGCGAGGCTCCCGCGCACCACGCCTTTCCCGAGGCCGTAGACGCGGTGCTGGCGCATGCGACACGCTCCAGAAAAAGCTTCGACGTCGCAGAAATCACCCGGCTGGTGCGCAGCCCGGACTGCGCCAACAACCAGGGCCTGGTCTTCCTGCTCTATCGTCTGGCCGGCCACGTGGTGCTTCGGCACGACGTGCAGGCGATCCTGTCCAGCGTGCGCCGCAATCACATTCCATTCTACAACCGGTTGGGCTTCGCCGAGATCGCCGGCCCCACCGCCTATCCGGGGCTGAGCTGCCCGATGCACCTGCTGGAATGCTCCCGCTCGGAGTACGATCGGGTTCGCAACGCGTTTCCCCTGATGAATCCGCAGGCGACGCCGTCCGGCAGCTTCGACGGCTTCCTGTCGGGACGCCCGATCGCCATGCCGCTGACATTCGGGGAATAAGACGCAATGCAAGCCGCAAGCCTCGTCGCCGCCGCATCCGTGATCGGCTTCGGCTCGTTCGCCTGGGGAGTGCAGCGTCATTTCCGACGCGGCGACGCCATGCCGCGGCGGATGCGCTGGCTGTCCTGCGCCAGCCTGCTGGCGTTGCTCTGGTTCCTGCTGCGCATCGTCCGGGATGGCGTCGCCGGGGCGTGGCCGATCGCGCTCACGCTGATGCTGGCGGCATCGGCCTTGTTCTGGGCAGCCATCGGCGCGACGCGTGCGCGACGACCTACCCTCGCCTTCGACGATGACGTGCCCGCTTTCCTGTATCAGCACGGTCCCTACCGTCTCATTCGGCACCCGTTCTATAGTGCCTATATCGTTTTCTGGATCGCGACGAGTTTGGCCACGCCCGGTCTCATATCCTGGCTGGTTCCGATCGTGTTCGGTCTGGTCTACATCGATGCGGCGCGGCGCGAGGAGAGGAAGTTCGCCTCTTCTGCTTTATCGGCGCAGTACCATCTCTACAGGGAACGCACCGGGATGATGTGGCCGCGCGTCTCGCCGCCGACGCAGGGTCGGGCGATCCATCGTCGGTGAAACGGTCGTTGCCAAAACGGGCCGATATCGCGAGAATGAAGTCGGAGGTGCGTTCGTGACGGGCCCGTCGATCGCCTTTGTGACCAAGCGGACCGCGCCTGCGTGGCGGACGTCGTTCGCGCGCCGTCTGATCGCGGCGTCGCGGCTGTTCCTCGGCCTCGTCCCGTTGCTCCGGCCGCTGCTGCAGGACGATCTGGCCGGCGAGGTCCGTCGCGAGCAGCTCAACCTGCTCGCACTGACCGCCCGTCTGTTCGCCGTCGTCGGCAGCAGCAGCATCGTGCTGCTTGCCGTGGATTTCCGCATGCAACTGGCATTGCCGGGCGACCTGCTCTGCCTGCTGATCCCGGGGCTGTATGCGCTGCACCTGCTCGAGGCGTGGCGTTGGAAGCGTGAGCGCTGGAAGGCCGGCGGCGCGGATCGCGCCTTCGTGCATCGCTCGGTGCTCCTGCTCGCGGCACTCGGCACCAGCTGGGGCCTGCTGACCAACCTGCTGATGCGATCGGCACAGCCGCATCAGACCGGCCTGCTCGACGCGGTGATCATCGCGCTGATCTCCACGCCAGTCGCGGCGTCACCCCTGTCGGCGGCACTCGCATTCTGGCTTCCGAGCGCGGTGTCCGGCTTGCTGATCATCGCCTTCGGGCTCGGCGGCTTCGATCCGTACCTGATGCTCTGCTATATCGGCTATGCCAACTTCACGCTGGCCGCCATCGTGCAACTGAATCGTTTCATGCTCGAACGTTCGGTCGGCCGCATCGTGCTGGAGAAGCAGAACCAGACGATCGGCATGTTCCTGCGCGACTACGCCGAGAATGCGGCCGACTGGTTGTGGGAGGCGGATCAGGATCTGCGGCTTCGTCACGTCTCGCCGCGCTTCGCCGAGGTGGCGGGACGCACCGCCGACGGCATCGAAGGCCTGTCGATCCTGGACCTGCTGCAGGACGGCGCCCACGCCGCCGCATCCGCCGAGATCGCCGGGCTGTTCGCCCGCCGCGTGGCATTCCGCAACGTGACCGTCGCGGTGCAGATCGAGGGCGAGACCCGCTGGTGGAGCGTGACCGGCCGACCGATCGTCGGCGACGGGGCGCGCTTCGAGGGCTATCGCGGCATCGGCTCGGACGTGACCGAAGTCCGACGCTCCGAGCAGCGGGTGCAGTATCTCGCCCTGCATGACAGCCTGACCGGTCTGGCCAACCGGCCCTGCTTCATGGACAGCCTGCAGGATGCCTGCGACCGGCACGGCCGCACCGGCGAGAGCGTCGGTGGCGGCAACGACACCGAGCCGGTGCTGGCGTTGCTGATCCTCGACCTGGACCGCTTCAAGCTGATCAACGACAATTTCGGGCACGCGGTCGGCGACACTCTGCTCGAGGCGATCGCCGGCCGCCTGCGCGGCTGCGTCCGCAACGATGCCATCGTCGCCCGCCTCGGCGGCGACGAGTTCGGCCTGTTGCTGCCCGGCACGGACGCCGCGAGCACGCTCGCGGTCTGCCAGCGCATCATCGACGTGCTCAACGTCGACTACGCGCTCGCCGGGTCCCGCCACACGATCGGCGTCAGCATCGGCGTCAGCTTCCTCGAGCCGGGCAACGCCGTCCCGGCGCACTGGCTGCGCCGCGCCGACCTCGCCCTCTACGCCGCCAAGGCCGCCGGCCGCGGCGTCTATCGGGTGTTCCATGCCGACATGATGACCGCCGATGACGGCCGCCTCAGCCTGCGTGCCGATCTGAAATCCGCCATCGCCGACGGCAAGCTGCGGCTCGCCTACCAGCCGATCTATTCCACCGACCGCGACGAGATCGTCTCCGTCGAGGCGCTGTGCCGCTGGGATCACGACACGCTCGGACCGGTCTCGCCGGCGCACTTCATCCGGCTCGCCGAGGAGACCGGCCTGATCGTCCAGCTCGGCGCCTGGGCGCTGACAGAAGCCTGCCGCGCCGCCGCCGACTGGCCGGGCAGCGTGCGCGTCGCGGTGAACGTCTCACCTCTGCAGCTGCGTGACGGCAGCTTCCTGGCCGTGGTGGTGCGCGCGCTGGCACAGACCGGTCTCGCCGCCGAACGGCTCGAGCTGGAGCTGACGGAATACGCCCATCTCGACGCCACCGGGCCGACCCTGCAGACGCTGCAGGGCCTGCGCGGGCTCGGCACCCGGATCGTGCTGGACGATTTCGGCACCGGCTACTCCTCGCTCAGCTACGTCGCCGCCTTCGAGTGCGACGGCATCAAGATCGAATCGAGCTTCGTCCAGGACCTCGAGACGAGCCCCAGCAAGCTCGCGGTCGTGCGGGCTCTCGGCCAGCTCGCCCGCGACCTGGCGATCCCGGTCACCGCCGAGGGCGTCGAGACCCGCGCCCAGCTCGATGCCGTGCGCAAGCTCGCCGTTACCCATGCGCAGGGCTACCTGCTGCAGCGGCCGGCCGCCGAGGAGGTGGTCCGCGCCCTGATCCAGCGCCAAGACTGCGCCAGGTGGCAGCGTTCGCCCAGCGAGGCCGCGACCGCCGAGATCGGCTGAGGGCCCTCCGACAACGAAGCCGTGAGCGAACCCGCCGTCGTCCCGCAAGTTCTGCTCCGTGACCGGCGGCCGAGGCCGCCCAGGGACAGGAGGATCTCGCGATGCAGCAGGACCAGGCCGACACGCTCTGGAAGCTGATCCGCTCGACCAAGTTCGCCATGCTGACCACGGCCGACGACGGCAAGCTGCGCAGCCGGCCGATGGCGGCGAGCCAGGACAGCTTCGACGGCACCTTGTGGTTCTTCACCCGCGCCAGCGCGCACAAGGTGGAGGAGGTGCAGTCCGAGCAGCAGGTGGGCGTCAGCTACGCCGACCCGGACAAGCAGAACTACGTCTCGATGTCGGGCACCGCGACCCTGGTGCAGGATCGCGCGACGATCGACGCGCACTGGGGCGAGATCCTGCGCACCTGGTTTCCGAAGGGGAAGGACGATCCCGACGTGGCGCTGCTGCGCGTCGACGTCACCCAGGCGGAGTATTGGGACGCGCCGAACTCGAAGATGGTGCACGCCTACGGCTACGTGAAGGCGGCGCTCACCGGCACGCCGCCGGCGGCGGGCGAGAACGAGAAGATCAGCGTCGATTGAAGGTCAGGGCTCCGCCCGTGCACGAAGGTGAGCAAGCCAAGGGGTGTTGCCCCATCGGTCCGCGTCGCGGCTCGATGGCAAGGCCCCGGCATGCGGAAAACATCTTACTAAAACAATCGGATTCTCAAGGCTAAGCCTTGAGCGGGTCCAGGGCAGAGCCCTGGCCTTCAATGGGGGTCCCTCAGAGGGCCAGCAAAGGAGCGTGGCCCTCCCAATATTCGCGCCGAGCCCAGCCTGGCCTCGATCAGGCGCAGCACCGCGGCGCGGTCGATGTCGAGGCAGGCCGCGACGTTCGGCGGCCCGGCCGTCACCAGCGTGCGGCCGGCGTCGGTGACGTCGAGATGCAGACGTACCGGGCGGCAGATCGAGGGCTGCAGCAGTCGGGCGACCGGGACCACGTCGAACAGGGTCGGCGTGGTCCCCCAGGCATTGTTCGCCGCCCATTGCCGGTAGAGCGACGACAGGACTGGCGCGAGCCGCCCCGGTGCCGCGAAGAGACGCGCCCGCGCGGCGGCATCGAGCGCGATCTCGGTCGCGTCCAGCGGCAGCATGGTGACCGGCACCCCGGAAGCCAGCAGCTTGCGGAGGCCAGCGGGATCGCAGCGGACGTTGAACTCCGCGCTCGGAGCGGTCGAGGTCGTGCCGGCCTGCGGCCCGTAGCCGCGCCGGATCGATCCGCCCATCATCACGACGCCGGCGAGGCGCCGGAACGCCGCCGGATCGCGGTCGATCATCGCGCCGATGCTGACCATCGGCGCGAGCGCGACCAGGGTGAAGCGACCCGCCGGTGCGGCGCGCAGGCGGTCCAGCGTCGCGCCCACTGCATCCTTGAACGCCCGGGAAGGCTCGGCCGACGCCCAGTCGCTCTGGGTGAAGCGCGTCTGCGGCAGCGTCGACGGGCCGACGGCGACCGCGATGCCGGTGCGGCCGGCGGCGCGCAGCAGCCGTTCGAGCAGGCGCGCGCGCAGCCTGGTATCGCCCAGGCTGGTGGTGATCAGCTCGACCCGCAGTTCCGGCGACGAGAGCAGCAGGGCGACGGCGAAGGCGTCGTCGATGTCGTCGCCGATATCGGTATCGACGATGACCTCGCGAGCCGGTGCCCCCGCCGCCGCCGGCGCGGCGACACAGACCAGCCAGGACAGGGTTAGCAGCAGCAGGCGGGCGGATGGGCGCGGCATGGCGGCAGCGGCCAGCAAGAGGCGTGCCGTCGCCGCGATCGCCGGTTGCGCGAGCCGGGCTCGCTCGCCAAACTCCGCCCGCCGGGGGGACCGATGAACCGCAGAGAGCGACGCGCCGGGAGATCAGCGACCGCAACCCCGGCGGGGAGCGCCGGTGCGGCCTCGCCGCTCGCCCTCGCCGAGAGCCACTTCCGCGGCGGCCGCCTGCACGAGGCGGACGCGCTCTGCGCCGGCCTGCTCGTCCGGGAGCCGGGACATGTGCGGGCCCTCATCCTGCGCGGCCTGGTCGCGCAGCGACAGGACCGTCCGGCGGACGCCCTCGCGCACCTGACCCGAGCGGTGGCGCTCGCCCCCAGCCTGGCGGCGGTGCATGACGGGCTCGCCGAGACCTACCGCGCGCTCGGCCGCATGCCGGAGGCCGAGCGCCACTACCGGCGCGTGACCGAGCTGCATCCTGCCGCGGCGACGTGGCTCAACCTCGGCAACGCGTCGATGCAGCTGCAGCGTCCGGCCGACGCGGCAGGCGCCTACCGATCCGCCCTGCGCGCCGACGCGCGCCTGCCGGAAGCCTGGTACGGCCTCGGCACCGCTCTCGCGGCACAGGGCATCGCCGAAGCCGGGGATGCGTTCGGGCGCGCCGCCTCGTTGCGCCCCGACTTCGCCCCTGCCCATGAGGGCCTGATCGATACCTGCGTCGCGCACGGCGCCTGGGGTGCGGCGCTGCAGGCATGCTGCGCCGCGCTGCGTCACGCCGACACGGCGCGGCTGCGCGTGCAGTTCGTCGACTGCGTGGTCCAGGTCGAGCTGGTCGCCGAAGCGCCCGGTCTGCGCGAGGCGATGCAGCGCGCGCTCGCCGAACGCTGGACCCGCCCGCAGGAGCTGGCGCGTGCCGCCTGCGACATCGTCGCGCTGCGTCGGCCGCCGGATCCCGACGACGCGCTGCTCCGCACCCTGCTCGACCTGGCGCCGGCCTGCCATCCGGAGGTCGAGCGGGCACTGACGGCGCAGCGCCGGGCGCTGCTGGACGCGTCCGCCGCGTCGACGGATCTCGCGACCGGCGCCCGGCTGGCGCGGCAGTGCTTCATCAATGAATATGCCTGGCAGTGCTCGCCGGCGGAGGCGGCCCGCGTCGCCGGAGTACGCGACGCGATCCAGACGGATCTCGATCACGGCCTGCTGCCGTCGGGGCGGATGGTGGTGGCGCTGGCGATGTACCAGTCGCTGGGCGCGCTGCGCGGTGCCGAGCGCCTGCTGCCGCTCAATGAGGGGGGCGCCCTCGCCGCCGTGCTGGCGCAGCAGGTGAGCGAACCGGCCGAGGAGGCTCGGCTGCGCGGCGCGATCCCGCGTGCGACCGCGATCGAGGACGCGGTGTCGCGTCGCGTGCAGGACCAGTACGAGGCCAACCCGTATCCGCGCTGGATGGCGATGGGCAGCATGACCGCGCCGGTCGAGCTCGGCGCCTGGCTCGCCGGCCGGTTCCCCGGCACGCCGCCGCGGCCGGTGCCGACCGGCGCGGGGCTGGACGTGCTCGTCGCCGGTTGCGGCACCGGGCTTCAGGCGCTGGAGACGGCGCGAGGCTTCGCCGGCGCCCGCGTGCTCGCCATCGACCTGAGCCTGTCCAGCCTGGCCTATGCCGCACGCATGACCGCGGCACTCGGCGTGCCCGGGATCGAGTACGCGCAGGCGGACCTGCTGCGGGCGGCCGAGCTCGGCCGCTCGTTCGACATGATCGCCTCCGGCGGCGTGCTGCATCACATGGCCGATCCCTGGGCCGGCTGGCGCAGCCTGCTGGGGCTGCTGCGTCCGGGCGGCGTGATGAACGTGCTGCTCTACACCGAGCGCGGCCGCGGCGACGTCCGGCTGGCACGCGACTGGATCGCCACGCGCGGCCATCCCGACAGCGCCGAGGGCATCCGCGCCTGCCGCCAGGAGATGATGACGCTGCCGGACGCCTGGGCCATGCGGCTGTCGGCGAGCCCGGACTTCAACTCCGTCAGCGGCTGCCGGGACCTGCTGTTCCACGTGCAGGAACAGGCGATGACGCTGCCGGGCATCGCCAGCTTCCTCGTCGCCGAAGGCCTCACCCTCCTGGGGGTCGAGACCTCGCCCACGACAGAGCTCGCGTTCGAGGCATGGAGCGGCGCGGCGTCGCACGACCTGGCACTCTGGGAGCGGTTCGAGGCGGAACACCCGAGATGCTTTGCCGGGATGATCAATCTCTGGGTGCAGAAAGCCGCCGAAGGGGGGGGGGGGGGGGGGGGGGGGGGGGGGCGCGGGGGGGGGGGGGGGGGGGGGGGGGGGGGGGGGGGGGGGGGGGGGGCGCGGGGGGGCGGCGGGGGGGGGGGGGGGGGGCGCGGGG
>CAXUCM010000105.1:0-1808 GCA_964249315.1 uncultured Acetobacteraceae bacterium
TTGCGGAACTGACCGGCGCGACCGCGATCGACGGCTTCCGGTCCCCGCCTTTGGAGAGCGAGATCGCCGCCGTGGTGATCGATTGCGGCGGCACCGCGCGCTGCGGCGTCTATCCGCGCAAGCGCCTGCCGACGATCAACCTGACCTCGGTCGGCCAGTCCGGGCCGCTCGCGCAGTTCATCACCGAGGACATCTACGTCTCCGGGGTCAGGCCGGAGAACCTGATCCCGCTCGACGGCGACCAGCCGGCGCCTGCCGCCGCCGCCGCCGCTAGCCCGTTCGTGCGCAAGCCGGCTGCGGTCCCGATCGGCGACGGCGGCTTTACCGGCTTCATCGCCAATATCGGCCGGGTCATGGGCGGCGTCGTCAACGTGCTGTTCCAGAGCGGCCGGCGCGCGATCGACCAGGTGATCCGCACCATCCTGCCGTTCATGGCCTTCGTCACCATGCTGATCGGCGTCATCAACGCCACCGGGCTGGGCTCGATCATCGCCCACGTGCTGACGCCGCTGGGCGGCAGCCTGATCGGCCTGCTGCTGCTCTCGGCGATCTGCGGCCTGCCCTTCCTCTCGCCGGTGCTCGGCCCGGGTGCGGTGATCGCCCAGGTCATCGGCGTGCTGATCGGCCAGCAGATCGGCAACGGCACCATCGCGCCGCAATTCGCCCTGCCGGCGCTGTTCGCCTTCGACACCCAGGTCGGCTGCGACTTCGTGCCGGTGGGTCTCGCCCTCGGCGAGGCCAAGCCGGACACCATCAAGATCGGGGTGCCGGCGGTGCTGATCAGCCGCCAGCTCACCGGTCCGGTCGCCGTCGTCATCGCCTGGGTGCTCAGCTTCGGCCTGTACTGAGCCGCCCCGCTCGCGGAGTAGCGCCCCCCATGACCACCCTGCATGAGACCACCCTGTATGAGACCACCCTGCGCGAGATCGGCCCGGATGCGGCCGACCTGCTCGATGGCGGCGTGCTGATCCTGTTCGCGCTCGGCGCACCGCCCGAGCTCGCCGAGGTCTCGGTGCTGCACGAAGCCGCCGGCGCTGCCGGCGCCGCACCCAGGCCCGGCGATGCGCTGCTGATCGCGGGCGAGCGCTTCGGCATCACCGCCGTCGGCGGCACGGCCTGGCAGAAGATCGCCGAGCTCGGCCACGTGGTGTTCTCGTTCAACGGTGCGTCGACCGCCGAACGTCCCGGCGAGATCTGCGTCGAGCCGGCCGATCCGGAGCGATTGCGCGCGCTGCTGCAGCCGGGCGCCGCCATGCTGGTGGTGGGCGGCTAGATGAGCATGAACCTCGAGCGCGACGCGGTCGTGACGCTGGCGGAAGGGCTGCATGCCCGTCCCGCCGCCCGACTGGCGCGCCTGGCGAAGAGCTTCCAGTCGGACGTCGAGATCCTCGCCGGCGACCATGCCGCCAACGCCAAGAGCACCGTCAAGATCATGCTGCTGACGGTCAAGCAGGGCGACCGCATCCGCCTGCGCGCCGCGGGCGAGGACGCCGCCGCGGCCCTCGCCGAGCTGGTCGCCTTCGTCTCCGGCGAGGACGTCGACGCGGAGGCGGCACCCGACGCCGCGGTCGCCCTGGCCTCGGCGCCCACCGGCGAGGCGGCGCCGGGCCTGGTCATCGGCGCCTGCGGCAACGAGGGTGTGACGATCGGCAGGCCGTTCTTCTACTTCCCGGACCACAGCCCGCCGCCGGTGCGGCGCCTCGCTCCGGGCGAGATCGAGGCCGAGACCGGGCGCTTTCGCGCCGCGGTGCTGCAGGTCTGCGCCACCCTGGAGCAGGCCCGCGCGCGCGCGAGCGAGCCCGACGGCC
>CAXUCM010000105.1:1818-9663 GCA_964249315.1 uncultured Acetobacteraceae bacterium
CTATTTCCGCCTGCGCGCCGACGATGTGCGCGGCGTCGCGCAGCAGATCGCCGACCATCTGCTCGGCCGCCAGGGCGTCGATCTGGCTTTGCTGTCCGAGCCCGCCATCCTGGTCGCGGGCGAGCTCTCGGCGCTCGACTTCGCCCGCCTGCCCAGCCGGTTCGTCAGCGGGCTGCTGACCACCGAGGGCGGTCCGACCTCGCACGTCGCCATCATCGCCCGCGCCCTCGGCTTCCCGGCCGTGGTCGGCGCCCGGACGGAGGCGGCCGCGCTGCGTCGTGCCGGCCTGATCGCGCTGGATGGGTCCGCCGGCCGCGCCATCCTCGATCCCGACCTGGCGACCCAGGCCGCGTTCCGGCAGCGGCGCGCCGAGGCCGAGGCCGAACGGGCCGGTCTGCAGCATTTCGCCCATCTCGAGCCGCGCTCTCGCGCCGGGGTGGTGAGCGAGGTGGCGGCGAATATCGGTGCGGCGAACGAGCTCGACCTCGCCCTGCAATCGGGCGCGATGGGCATCGGCCTGTTCCGCACCGAGTTCATGTTCATGCGCGGCGCAGCACTGCCAAGCGAGCAGGAGCAGCTGCGCACCTACGCGCGCGTGCTGGCCGGCTTCGCGCCGCGCCCGGTGCTGATCCGCACGCTCGACATCGGCGGCGACAAGCCGCTGCCCGGCCTGGCCTGCGAGCCGGAGGCCAACCCGTTCCTGGGCTGGCGCGGCATCCGCATGTGCCTGGATCGTCCGGAGCTGTTCGACCCGCAACTGCGCGCGCTGCTGCGTGCGGCGGTGCACGGCCGGCTGCGCGTGATGTTCCCGATGATCAGCGACGTCGGCGAGGTGCTCGCGGCGCGTGCCCGCCTGCAGGCCTGCCGCGACGCGCTGCACGCCGAGGGACACGAGACCGGCCCGGTCGAGCTCGGCATCATGATCGAGACGCCGGCCGCCGCCCTGTGCGCGGCCGAGCTGGCCCGCCACGTCGACTTCTTCTCGATCGGCACCAACGACCTTACCCAGTACACGATGGCGGCGGACCGCACCAACGCGCGGCTGGCGCGGCTGAGCCGGGCCGACCACCCGGCGGTGCTGCGCATGATCGAGCTCGCCTGCGAGGGCGCCCGCGCCGCCGGCATCTGGGTGGGGGTCTGCGGCGAGGCGGCCGGGGATCCGGCGATGATCCCGCGCCTGCTGTCCTGGGGCGTCACCGAGCTGAGCATGAGCCCGTCGCTGATCCCGCGCGCCAAGAAGACCGTGATGGAGTGCGTGACAGGGGGTTAGGACAGGCCAGGGGTTTCACCCCTGGACCCCATCAAAGGCGGAGCCTTTGAAATCCAATTTCTAGAGGGTGTTGTGTGTTTCCTCGGGGCTTGAGGCTCATGGAGTTGGATGTGTCCCGCACCGCTCCGCAAGGCCTATCCGTCTGACGTCAGCGACGAGGAATGGTCGCTGGTGATCCCGTATCTGACGCTGATGACGGAGGCGGCCCCGCATGGCGTGCCATGCCCAACGACTTTCCGCCTTGGGCGGCGGTGTGTCAGCAGTCCCGACGATGGCTTGCAGCGGGATGCTTCGAGACGCTGGCGCAGGATCTGAGGGCGGTGCTGCGTCTGGCCACCGGCCGGTCGGAAGAGCCAAGTGCTGCAATCATCGACAGCCGATGTCGGTGACCGTGCTGCGGTCGAGCGCCTTGCCGCCGATATCCGGGACGCAACCGGCGACAGCGTCAGCCTTGCTTATGTCGACCAGGGCTACACCGGAAAGGCAGCGGCGGAGGCCGCCGCGGCAGCAGGCATCAAGCTGCACGTCGTCACGCGCCACCCTGATCCTGTCAGATCAGCCTTGTCCGCCAAGACAGTCGCTGGACCCGCTCAAGGCTCAGCCTTGAGCCTCCATTTTCTTTGGGCTTGGCACGGCGGACCCTTCAGGAGTTCTGCGACCACGGCGCCAGCGCAGGGGCGTGCGGTCGGCATCGATGTCGATCACGATGTCGGCCGGCTCGTCGATAAGGATCCAGCGCGTCAGCCGTTCATAGTGTGCGATGAAGCGCGCGATCGCGGCTTCGTCCATTGCCGGCCTTGATCGGTCGGACGCGTTGAACAGCTCCGCCTCCTGCTCGCTGCGCCAGGCGTGCACCTTCTCGAAGTCGGGCGCGCGGATCAGCACGAGCAGGTCGATCCGGTCGAACAGCTCTCGGTATTCGCCGCGCAGCGCCGTGTTGACGTGGCGACGCCAGCGCCCCTCGCCGTCCTCCTGATGCTCGAGCGCGTTGATCGGACGATCGAGCTCGTGCTCGGGCATGGGTCTCGCACCGACGCACCAGCCCTCCAGCAGGACCATGTCGAGCGGAGCCGGGTAGGAGGGCCACTCGTCCTGCGGCGCACGGTCGTCGCCCAGCTTGTTGAACACAGGTGCCGCTACGGGTTCGCTGCCGTGCAGCAGCCGATCGATCGTGCGGAACGCCAGCGCGACGTCGTGCGTGCCCGGCACTCCGCGGGTCTGCAACAGGGGATGGATGTCTCGGCCGAGGGCTGCGCGCTCGGCCCGGGTCCGATAGAAATCGTCGATCGAGACTACGCAGACGGTGAGCCCGTCCCGGCGCAGCCGCGCCGCCAGCCGCATCGCGGTCGTGGACTTGCCGCTTCCCTGTGCCCCGGACAGACCGACCAGGATCGGCCGCCCGAGCCTGTGGCGCTCCGCCAACGCGACCGCCGCGATGAGCGCGTCGGCCTCCTCGAAGGCATGCTCTCGGTCGGTGAAGCTGCGTCCGTCCAGGTGCGACATCTCGGCTGCTCGAGTCTATTGGGCTGCTGCATGAAGTTCGGCGCGGTTGCGACGTCGTTCTCGTCGTACCTTACCAACCACCTGTTCGGGGCCAAAATCCGACGATGCTGCCATCGTTTACCAAGTCGTAGCCGGCATATGCCGCACAAGTAAGACAGGCATGATTTGGTAGGATGCGCACCATTCCGCCGATCGGCAGGTGGTCGAACCAACGACTGTCTGGGATCGGCACCGTTCCATGCTCTTGATGCACAGTTTCGACCGACAGCGTTCCGAGGCGTCGAACTGTGAGCGGGTCGCAGACCCAGCCGTACTGCGCATCAGGCATGAACCGATTGGCTCCGATATCCTTGGAGAGTGCGAGCGCGCCAGCGTCGAGAATAAGGCTAGGATTGCGGCGCTGATGGCCGATGACCGTTGCTAGCACTGAGACGGCAATGTCGTCTTCGTCGCACTGGCCCCGCGAGAGCTGTGCCAAGTCCCAGAACAGGTAAATGCCGGCGCGAACCTCCGTGACACCCCGCATATGTTCGGCCTGCAAGACCGTCGGGGTGGAGCCGACGCTGACAATCGAACATGCAAGCCCGTTCGACCGGAGCATTTCGGCCGACACGACCGCTGCGCTTCGTTCAACCTCAGCCAGAGCACGCAACTCCTCCGATGATTTCATTGCGTAGGAGTGCCCTGCATGGGTCATCACACCTGCAAGGCGCAGTTGTGGGCCTGCCGCGGACATGGCCTCGGCAACAGCCAACAGCTCTGCGGAGGCGATCGCCGTGCCGCTACGATGCTCTCCGCAATCAACCTCGATGAGGCAGCAGAAAGAGGCTCCGTGTTCGATCGCTCGAGCCGCCACCTCGCGGACAGCTTGCACGCTATCCAAGGCGAGCAACAGGCGGGCACCCGTTTCACGTTGTATGCGAGCAGCCCGGGCGACCTTCCGTGAAGCCATAGACGTTGAATATAAGATGTCTCGCCATCCTGCCGACGCGACGTATTCGGCTTCCGCAAGCGTCGAGACCGTGATCGGACCTGCCTGCCCTCCATTCGCCAGACGTGCCACTTCTATCGACTTGGCAGTCTTAAAGTGCGGTCGCAGCGTCACGTCGAGTGACTCACAGCGTTGGCGCATACGCGCGGCATTTTGCGTCAGGCGAGTGTGATCCAGCAAAAGTCTCGGCGTTTCCAGTTCGTCGAGCCTGCTCATAAGAACGCCTTCGACAGCACAACAAAGATGGCTGCGACGATGTCCACCATGGACGTTACAGAGTTAGGGTCGCGACGGCGGATACTCAGCACGAATGGACACTAAGACAGGCGGGACGGTAGCTGCGTAGATGCAACGAGCTTGGCGATCGAGCGACCGACCTCGGCTGTACTGGCCTGGCCTCCCATATCACGGGTGCGCGGGCCCCCATCGCGCAGCAGGCTTTCGATAGCATTGATGATGGCCTGTCCTGCTTCCGGCTCCCCCAGATGCTCCATCATCATTGCGGCCGACCAGATCTGTCCGATCGGATTGGCGATCCCCCTGCCGGCGATGTCTGGCGCCGAGCCGTGCACCGGCTCGAACATCGAAGGATGCAGCCTTTCGGGATTGATGTTGGCGGAGGGCGCGATGCCGATGCTGCCTGCAACAGCGGGCCCCAGGTCTGACAGAATGTCGCCGAACAGGTTCGAGCCAACGACCACGTCGAACCAGTCCGGGTGCTGCACGAAGTGCGCACACAGGATATCGATGTGGAACTGATTGGTCGCAATATCCGGATAGTGCTTGGTCATCATCTCGAATCGCTCGTCCCAAAACGGCATGGTCATCGTGATGCCGTTGGACTTGGTAGCCGAACTTACCAGCTTACGCGGCCGATTGCGCGCCAACTCGAAAGCGTACTTCATGATCCGGTCTACACCGCGGCGGCTGAACACGCTCTGCTGGGAGACGAACTCATGCTCGGTTCCATTGAACATCCGCCCGCCAACCGATGAATATTCACCTTCCGTGTTCTCGCGGACCACGACAAAGTCAATATCCTTCTCCACACGTCCCGCCAACGGGGTGCGTGTGCCAGGCATCAGCCTGCACGGACGGACGCTGGCGTACTGGTCGAACCCGCGACGTATGGGTATCAAGAGCCCCCAAAGCGAGATGTGGTCCGGCACACCCGGCCAGCCCACCGCCCCGAGCAGGATGCTGTCGTGCTGACGCAACTGGTCGAGCCCATCCTCAGGCATCATCCGTCCGGTGGTCACATAGGTCTCGCAGGACCAGTCGTAATGCGTGGGCGTGACCGTGAAGCCGAACCGTGTCGCGGCGGCATCCAGCACTTCCAGCGCGGCAGGCACGACCTCCTTGCCAATACCATCGCCCGGGATCGAGGCGATCTTGTATGCACGATCCATATCCTGCTCCGATTAGGCAATCGTCATGGCAACTGGGGTGGAAAGGCTGAAAAGGAATCAGGCTACACTGATCAAGACGAGGTATCATACGATCAATGCGACTACTTCCGCATGCAGCCTTGGCTATCGTCCAAACCTCGGGGGCGGATGGTACACGGCTTCAAGAGCGGCTTTGCGATCTATCGGGATGTCACGTCGAGTCGTATCGTGACAAGACCAGTAGAAGAAACGCTTCAAGTTGTCGCTCCCAGCGCTATACCTCCCGTCCTCTCGTGCGCTCATCATGAAACCAACCGACGTGAAGAGCCGGCTTGGCCATCAATAATCACTTCGCGCATCCGACGTCGAACCAGCATTGGGGTCCACCCAGCACACACCCGTAACGTCAGAAACTACTCGCCGTCGATACTAGACCTTTATGGAATCTCGATGCCCATGAGGGGTGCGTTTTGCTGGCCGCCATGCAGGTCAGACTCGCCGATATCGCCAACCGCACGCGGTCGCGGCATCGAGAACTTGAATCCCAGCGCGTTATCACATTCGAAGAACCGCACCATGTTTGGTGAGCATTTATACAGAGAGGCAAATAGTTCCGTGGTCAGCACTCTCGAACGCTTCACGCGCTCATATTTCTCCTTGTCATCGAACAGGATGTCAAACGTCAGCACGAACGCCCCAGCATTTTTGCTGCGGACGAGAGTGGCTAGTTCCGCCAGCTTCGGCATGATCAACCAATCTCCAAATGCTTTATGCGATACATTTCGTCTTTCGAGTAAGGCAGCGCGACATGGTTATAGGCAAACCGATAGACTGCACCCCGCTCCAGAGCTGAAGGATTATAAAGGAAGCCGATCGACGTGATGCTACCGTTCCATTCCGGAATAGGCGTATGCAGCAGCGGCTGCCGGCATATGGTGGCGATGGAGTTGGCAATGTCTTGCGATGCGGCCGTGACCTCGGTGATCAAGCAGACTTCGAGTGGTTCCCTCTTCTCGGTCTCCAGATCCTTCATGACTCCGTTACGACCGAACTCATGGATGATAAGCGTGTAATCCTTGCCACTCTCCAAACCCATGATTCGGCTGACGGCCGTCTCAATGTAATTGCGAACGGTGACCAGCCAAGTATCTAGATTGCGGATGAAGTATGGATCGCGCATTCCGCCGACGATGACCGACTGATAACCGACCTTTACCGCTCCCTCGAGCTTCACGGTATATTCCGCCGCGTGCCGGAACATGCTGCCAGCGACCTTCACACCACCTTTCTCGGCCGCCTCATACGTCGAGTGGGTCAGGTCCATGGATCCGGAAGCTTCGGCATGAATGTAAGGGTCGCTGTTCTCGTAAAAGGTATGGGCAGCGACACTCTGCGGCGTCACGGCGAGCCCTTTGCCAAAAACACGAAGGATGAAGTGGTCCTTCCTCATGGTGGCAGTGACGACACCCCGCCCGGCCTTGACCGCTACCTGAGTACCACACTCCAGAACCTTCCCCGAGTGCCAGGCAAGACCCTCAGGAAAGCCCTGCATGATCGGAATGGCGGCATAGAGCGCTGCGTCGGAGCATCGTCCGGCTATGACAAGGTCCGCGCCTTCGGAAATCGCCTGCTGTAGGGGCTCGACGCCCATCATGCCGACGACGTGCTCAGAAGACGAGATCACGTCCTCGTCCAAGTGCGGGGCAGCCTCCAGTGGACGGATCCGTCCTTCCTTGTAGAGGCCGAGAAGATACTCTCTTGATAGCTCCGAGTAGATTGCGGCAGTCTTGAACTTCAGGCTGTTCTCGCGGGCGATCTCGGTCGCGATGTCAATCACCCAATCCACATGGGCATCGGTGCCGGCGGTTCCGCAGGATCCCACGATGAACGGTATTTTAGCCCTATGAGCCGCCACCATGAGCGGCTGCATGTCGGCCTTGACGGCTTCTCGGGAGTAGTTCGTCTTCCCACCTCCGAGCGCGAACGGCCCGGAGTCGATTGTCCCGGCATCTGCGGCGATGAAGTGAGGAACAATCGACATCGCCTCCTCCACGATCTCGGGAAGCACCTTGCCTCCGCCAAGTCCGCCGCTGCCGCTGAGGTATCGTATCTCTTCCATTGGCAAGTTCCTTCCCTTCACCACGCTGAGCCTGGTGTGCCGTCTACGCCAGGTCGGTCGCACGCGTAACGTGGACGAGATGATACTACCGGGTCACGGCTCATGGCCAGACCGGATGGCAGGCAGTAAATTGTAGGGGTGCTCATCCTGCAAGAGGGGAGGCAGCTAAGGGACCAGCTTCGATCGCCGTCGTGCCTCAAGCGGCGGATCATCGCGCACCGATTGCACTGACCAAATTCCTGCCGAGGATATGGCAGACTACCGGTAGCAGGGCGGAGCGCTGCTGCGCCGGCGGCACGTCGTTCGTGCTTACTGGCGACCGATGCAGAAAATGGATGAATTGATAGGAGTTATGATATCGATCTTCGTATGTCGCTGCGCAAACCTCGGCGTATGGCTCTCCAAACGCGCCCAACTGAGTAGGCGGTTCGGCGGCGCGTTCAGTAGGGCTGTAGAATCGATGTTTAGTGTGGGCATAACGAGCCATCGACTGGGACTTCCACCTTATGGTCAGGCTTTGTCGAATCGTCGGCCACGTGTGCTTCGACTGGCCTTTCGAGCTACAACACAGCAC
>CAXUCM010000106.1:0-9619 GCA_964249315.1 uncultured Acetobacteraceae bacterium
CCTTGAGAATCTATTTACAAGAGGTTGCCAAGGGTGAGCCTTTGACGATCGAGCCGCGGAGCGGATTGATGGGGGGGGGGGAGCCCCGCCCTTGATCCTTGGTATGTCAGTATTCAGGCGGCCCGCTACTAGTCGTCGCGGTGCACTTTCTCCATGCGCTCATGACGCTCTTGCGCCTCGATCGAAAGGGTCGCGATCGGCCGCGCCTCGAGCCGCTTGAGGCCGATCGGCTCGCCGCTCTCCTCGCAGAACCCATACGAGCCGTTCTCGATACGCAGCAGGGCGAGGCCGATCTTGGCGATCAACTTGCGGGCACGATCCCTGGTACGAAGCTCGAGGGCCCGGTCGGTCTCCACCGTCGCCCGGTCGGTGATGTCCGCTTCGTGGATCCCGCCTTCGGACAGGCTGGCCAGCGTGCCGTCGGCCTCCTTGAGCAGGTCAGCGCGCCATCTCAGCAGCTTGACGCGGAAATACTCCACCTGGACCGGGTTCATGAATTCCTCGTCGTCAGACGGACGATAGTCTGGAGGCAAGGTGATCATCATCGCGATCCTAAGACATGCCGCGGCGAGGATCGCTCCACGCGGGCCTATTCAGTCGACCAATCCCGGATGGTGCGGCAATACGGCGCCGCCCCAGAGATTTCGGCCGGCTTATAGCCAGCGGCATTCCTGCCGCCAAGGGTGTAAGACAGCTCTTCACAGTGCGGTCACGCATCCCTGGCGGCCGGGTCGGCGCCGGTGTCCGTGCTCGGAGCCAGACGCAGCATCTCCAGCCCTGCGCGCAGGCGGATGGCCGCAAGCACGCGGGCGAGCGCCGGGTCGTGCGGATCCGATGGCGTGTCCAGCAGTGCCGCGAGCCGGGCCAGGCTGGCCTGCAGGTCGCCATCCGCCAGCAGCTCCCTCTGCAATGCCGCCAGCGCCTCCAGCACATCCTTGCCGTGCCGCCGTGCGTCGCGGTCCGCTTGCTGGTGCAAGTGGTGAAGATCCCAGCCCGCTTCCTCCTGCAGGGCCAACATGGCGCCGGCGTCGAGCGGGGCCGAGACCTCGCGCGAGGCGGCGGACATCTCGTCGCCGATCTCTGCGGCCGCCGAAGGTACCATAAAGCCCGCGTCAGCCGCGGCCGGACGGCGGGCAGCCGACGGTTCGAAGACAGGCTGTACGGCGCCGGTCGCGGTGATCGTCATGCATCCTCGATATTCTTGCCGGGTTCCGGACCCATCAGACCTGCTATCATTACGATTTCGCACCGCTCGTTGACAGTTTATTCGTATGTTGCCGCCTATCATGCAGCTTCCACCGGGCCCAACCCTCCTCTCAGGACCTCATGCACACGTTCCGCCTGGTGATCGCCCTCGTGATGCTGCTGTGCACGCTCCCGGCACGCGCCGAGCAGGTGCGCATCAAGGACATCGCGGATGTGGAAGGCGTCAGGAGCAACCAGCTGATCGGCTACGGCCTCGTGGTCGGGCTGCACGGCACCGGAGACCAGCTCAACAACTCCGTCTTCACGCGGGAGTCGCTGATCAGCATGCTGGAGCGTCTCGGGGTCAACATACGGGACCAGGAAGCCAAGCTGCAGACCAAGGACATCGCCGCGGTCATGGTCACGGCCGACCTCCCCGCCTTCGCGCACGGCGGCAGCCGGATCGACGTCACCATCTCGGCGGCCGGCGATGCGAGCGACCTGTCCGGCGGGACGCTGCTGGTCACGCCGCTGATGGCGGCGGACGGCGAGGTCTATGCCGTGGCCCAAGGGCAACTGGTCACCAGCGCGTTCTCGGCCTCCGGTGCCGCGGCGTCGGTGACACGCAACATCCCGACCAGCGCACGCATCGCCAACGGCGCGTCCGTCGAGCGGGAGGTGCCGATCGACCTGAGCACGAAGACCGATCTGCATCTCTCCCTGCGCAATCCGGATCTGACGACAGCGCAACGGATCACGTCCGCGATCAACGCCACCCTCGGCGATAATACGGCTCGGGCGACGGATCCAAGAACGGTGGCGCTCTCGCTCGCCAATCGCGACGTCGTCGACGCTCTGTCGCGGATCGAGGACCTCGCCGTCGAGCCGGACGCGCCTGCCGTGGTCGTCGTGGACGAGGCGAGCGGGACGATCGTGATGGGTGATAACGTCCGGATCAGCACCGTCGCCATCGCTCAGGGCAACCTCACCATACAGGTCGCCGAGACGCCACAGGTCTCGCAGCCGGGCCCGCTCTCGAACGGCCAGACGGCCATCGTTCCGCGCACGTCGGTGCAGGTCGACACCGGCGCCGGAAAGCGTCTCGGCATCCTGACGGAGGGACCGAACCTGCGCGACCTGGTGAGCGGTCTGAACGCGCTGGGGGTCGGGCCCCGGGACATGATCAGCATCCTGCAGACCATCAAGGCTGCGGGAGCGTTGCAAGCGAATCTGGTGGTGCGATGACAGGGATCGGGATCGTCTCAAATCCTGCGGTGGCCGCAACCGCAGTCGCCAACCCTGCCGTCGACGCCCATGTCTGGAAGGCGGCGCAGGATTTCGAGGCGATGGCGATCGGACAGATGCTGGAGCCGATGTTCTCCACGGTCGACATGTCCGAGGGCATGTTCGGCGGCGGGTCGGGCGAGCAGAATTTTCGACCGATGCTGGTGACCGAGATGGCCAAGGAGGTCGAGCGGCATGGCGGGCTCGGTCTCGCCAAGCCGGTCTACGAAGAGATGTTGAAGATGCAGGAGAAGCGACGATGATGCCGCTTCGCGAGGCCGCCACCCGGCTCGCCGAGACCCTCGAAGCGGAGAATGCAGCACTTCGTCGCTTCGACCTGCGGCAGGCAACCTCGATGCTTTCCGCCAAGCAGGGAGCGCTCGCCATGTTCGAACAATCGAGCGTGTCGCGAGGACCGGCGGATACGTCGCAGCCATCGATGCGGATGGTAGCGATACGCCTGCGTGACGCCAGCGTCGAGAACAAGCGGCTGCTGGAGAGAGCGATGAAGGCTCAGCAGCACATCATGTCGCTGCTGGCACAGGCCGCACGCAAGACGGGGCAGTCGAGCGGTTACGGATCCCGCGGCGCCTATGTCGGCGGTCAATCGGCCGCCGCTTTCGCGCTGAGCGCGCGGGCATGATGGCGAACTCCGTGCCACTCGGTCGCAAGCAGCTGATTCCGGTGCGATCAGCCGGATCGGTTCGGCGAGCACGGCCGGCAGCAGTGCGGTGGTGAAGCGTCATGCGGTCAGTCGAAGCGATCCGACCGCATGGAAGGCGAGCGCGTCCCCTAATCGAGACTCTCGTGACCCGCCTCGCCGAGGCTCCCCGCGCCATCATGTTGAAGGTCGGCGTCGGCGAGCGACGGCGCCGGATCCGCGGATGCCTTGCGCCGACGGCGTGTCGTCGTCGTCGGTGCCGCACCCATGGTCTCGGCGGCCTTCTTCCGGCTTGCCGGGCTTGGCGACCTGCGCAACGTCACCGCCGCCTCGCTCCGCACCGCGCTCGTCCTGCGGCTGCTTGCGGGTTTCTCCGCCGGCTTGCGTGTCGCCGTCTTGGCCGTGCGCGGCTTGCGAGACGCGGTCGTTGACTTGGTCGTGCGCGCGGCGCCACGCGCGGTCACACTCCTCGCCGCTGCGGCGACCGCGGAACGAGCGGGCGCCTTGGTCGTGCGCGGCTTGCTGACGGCGGTGCCTCGTGTCGTTGCCGTCTTGCGCGCCGGGCGCTTGGCCGCGGCCGCGGTGCGGGTCGCACGCGACGTCGCGGCTGGCGGCCTGCCTCGCTTCGCCGCGGGGGCAGTCTTATGTGCCGCCGTCTTGCGTCCCGGCGCCTTGCGTGTCGCAGTCGCGCCTCGCGTTGCCGCCGCCTTGGTACGGGTCGCAGTCGGCTTGGCGGCGCGCGTCGTCGCCGTCTTGGCGGGCGCGCGCGACGCCGTCTTGGTGGTCTTTGCCGGCTTGCTCGCACGCGTCTCCGACGACTTGCTTGCCAGCTTCTTCGCAGCACTCGACCGCGTCGCGGCGGTTTTCCCGGCACGCATGGTCCGCGCCGTGGCGCTGCGTCCACCCGCCGCGCTGCGCCGGCCGCCAGGCTTTACCGCCATGGCCCGTGTGCGACCTGATGTCTTACCGTCATCGTCTCTGCTCATGATGTGGTCCTTCCCCTGGATCTCAGCTCTTGCCTGAACGGGAGTGATCCGGAAACCTGCTTTACCGGCCTCCAAAACTGCAACCGGTGCGAGATGCAAAACGGGTCGCAGCGTTCGATCTGCCGGCAGGGCCTGCTCCGCGAATCGCGACTCCAAAGCGCATGACGCGTCAAGCTATTCCTCGGTCACTCCACGCGTGTCAATCAAAAGCAACCGTTACATGAAAGTTCCGGCCTGCTTGTTCAATGCCGATGGCGTCGATGTTGCCCAAGGCGGCATCATGCCGGCGCAGCACCCGACGGACGCAGTTCAGGCCGGATGATTCCGAAAGCCCGGTCCGACCGGCGTCCCGGTCTCGATGGCGATGGTGTCGAGCAGCCGGACGCTGCCGAGCCGGGCCGCCACGATCAGGCGAGCGCCCGATACCGGCTTGCTGATCGCGCGCAGGCTGCTGCCGGCAACCAGCGCCAGGTAATCGACGGCGAAGCCGCGCAGCGCGAGATCCTCGCGCGCCGTCGCCAGGACGATCGCGACCGGATCGCCTTCGACAATGGCGCGCACCGTACGCAGCAATCCTTGATACAGCGCCGGGGCGCGTCGCCGTTCATCGGAGCCGAGGAAACGGTTGCGCGAAGACATCGCCAGGCCGTCGGCTTCGCGCAAGGTGACGACGGCCTCGATCGCGACGGGAATGAACAAGCTCGTGACGACATCTCGGATGACCTGGAGCTGCTGCCAATCCTTCTCGCCGAAGAAGGCTGCGGCGGGTCGAACCTGATTGAGCAGCTTGACCACGACGGTCGCGACACCGGCGAAGTGCCCCGGCCGGCATTCGCTCTCCCAACCCTCCGCCGGACCGCCGGTCTCGATACGAACCGGCGTCTCGACGGGATACATGGTGTCGACCGAGGGCAGCCAGACCAGGTCGCATCCGGCATCGCGCAACATCGCCAGATCCACGTCGGTGTCGCGCGGATATCGGGCGAAATCGTCCGGGTTATCGAACTGCGTCGGATTGACGAAGATCGAGACGGCGACCCGGTAGCCTCGCCCGCGTGCAGCCTGCAGCAGCGACAGGTGGCCCTGGTGCAGCGCGCCCATGGTCGGCACCAGCGCCAGTGCGCTGCCGCTGATGGCGGCGTGCCTGGCGGCGAGCTCTTGCAGAGTCCTGGCGATGAACATGGCGGTCCTGCAGCCGACAGCGGCCGCCGTGAAGTGCTCCCGACACACGTCGAAGGCAAGATGCGGACGCGCGCTTGCTTGCGCCTGCCGGCAGGGTGACAGTGTCGGCGCCGCATCGGCAGCACGCTGGAGACTACCAAGATGGCCGCTTCGCGCGCCACGCCCCGCCGCGACGATCCGCACCCGCCCGCACGCGCGTGCGCGTCGGGCGACCAGGAGGCTCGCATGTGGCTCGCACGGCAGGTGCTGCCGCCGTTGCCGCTGGCAATGCTTCGCGGCGCGGCCGCACGGTGTCCGCTATGCGGCCGGGGCCGGCTGTTCGCGGGGATGCTTCGACTCAGCGAGCGCTGCAGCGCCTGCGAGGCGCCGCTGGGCGCGATCCACGCGGACGACGCGCCGCCGTATTTCGGCATCTTCATCACCGCGCATCTGATCATCGCGATGGTGGTGTTCACCGACCAGCGCACGGCCCTTCCGGTCTGGGAGATGGTGGCGCTGTTCCTGCCGCTGACGCTGGTCGTCGCGATGCTGCTGCTGCGCCCGATCAAGGGCGCCACGGTCGCGGTGATGCTGAAACTCGGACTGATCGGCGAGCATCGCGAAAGCGGGACGATCTGACTTCGCGCTGCCAGGAAGGAAACGACTGAGATGAAGATCGACGGCGTCTCGTACCGAAGCGTCTGGGTGGATCCGCTGGACGGCTGCTTCGTTCGCATCGCGCATAATCGCGGCCTGGACGTGCATGTCTGGATCGACGAGACGCGCCCGCGCAACCAGGGTGCGGTGCTCACCCCCTGGGAACTCGGCAGACGCGGCATGCCGCAGCGGGCTGATCACGGAACGCGGCCGTTATGCGACCAGCCAAGCCGGTCTGGCCGGATTGTTCCCGGAACGCGCGTGAGGCCGCCCTTTCTCGGCGATCCATGCCATCGCGGAACGACATGAGATGGTTTCGCGACAGCTCACATCACCCGCCCGGCTCGCCGCGTGCCTATTCGCAGGCCTGCTGCCGGCTTCCTGCGCGCCGAGCGCCGTCGCACCCTCGGCGCCGCAGACGCCGCTCGCGCAATACCGCAACGCGCCGGGTCCGACCGGACCCGACCCGCACGTGCCGGATTTCATCACGCGAAGCTTCGAGCCGTTCAACCGCACCGATGCGATCGCGATCGCGCTGCGCGAATGGCGGATGTTCGGCGAGCCGGTCGACGACGACGATCCCGAGCAGCGTCCCGATCCGACCACCGCCAGCGTCAAGCCGGAGCGGCTGCCGGGACTGTGGCAGCGGGTCGGCGAGTACTGGTGGATTGGACAGGATCCGTACGAGAGCGAGGTCGCCTGGACCGGCAAGCACGGCGAGGACGGCCGCCCGTTCGACTTCGTCCATGATGGGCGCTTTGCCTGGTCGGCGGCGTTCATCTCCTACGTGATGCGCGTCGCGGGCGCGGGAGCACGGTTTCCGTACTCGCCGAACCATGCGACCTACATCAACGCCGCCGCATCCGGCACCGCACCTGCCCTGCGCGCGCAGGATCCGGCCCGTTATGGGCCGGTCCCGGGCGACCTGATCTGTGCGGGACGCGGCCCGAGCCGGATCATCGCCTTCCACAACCTGCCGACGCGCGACCTGTTCCCGGCCCATTGCGGCCTGGTGGTGTCGCGCACCGGCAACCAGATCAGCATCGTCGGCGGCAATGTCGACGATGCGGTGACGTTGACGCACGTGCCGCTCGGACCGACCGGCCTGCTCAGCGATCCCGCAGGCACGTCCTACGACACGCGCTATTCCTGGTGCGCCGTGCTGCAGGTGCTGTATGACGCGGAAGCCGAGGCCGCCTCGGACGATTAGCGCTGGCGCCAGGGCAGTCCGCTCGCCTTCCAGCCGGCGACGGCGCCGCGATGGCCCTGCGCGTCGGGCGGCCCTTCGAAGCCGTCGGCGACGTTGTAGACCCTGTGGTAGCCGGCCGCCTGCGCCGCCTCCGCGGCGGCAAGGCTGCGCGCGCCGCTGCGGCAGATGAAGTAGATGTCGTGCGATTCCGTCAGCCCGGTGCCGCCGAGCTGCTGCAGGAATAGCGGGTTCGGCGCGCCGGTCGGGAAGCCCTGCCAGGCGATCAGCAGCACGCGCTTGTCCAGTGCCGCGAGCTCGGGCAGTCCGACATAGGTCCATTCCGCGTCGGTGCGCACGTCGACGAGCTGCGCGTTCGGGTTCTCGGCGAGCGCCTGCCAGGTCTGCTGCGGGGCGACGTCCTCGACCATGTCGTATCTCCTGGGCTGGTTGGTTTGCGCCGCGGCGAAGGTGGCGGCCAGCGACCGAAAGGGTCAAGGTTGGAGCTCCGCCCCATCGATCCGCTTCGCGGCTCGACCGCCAAAGGCTCCCCCTGAGAAACCTCTCAGAGATGGATTCTCAAGGCTGAGCCTTGAGCGGGTCCAGGGCAGCGCCCTGGCCTTCCTCGCGCAGCCGGCGCCGCCGGCGCGGACTGGTGTCGCCGAACAGCAGCCAGACCATCAGCACGCAGGCCGCCCCGGCTGCGGCCAGCATCAGGAAGCTCAACGATACCGAGCGGTCGGCGACGAAGCCGGCCAGCGTCGTGCTGAAGCTGGCGCCGACTCCCACCGCGAGGCCGAAGAAGCCCAGGCAGAGGTTGAAGCGGCCGGTGCCGCGAGTGAGGTCGGCGGTGATCAGCGGCAGCATCACCTGGAACGAGGCAGCGCTCACCCCGTCGAGCAGCTGGAACAGCACGATCAGCCAGGGATTGCCGGTGGTGGCGAGCAGCACGCCGCGCAGCGGCAAGGCGGCGAAGCCGATCAGCATGATCGGCCGGCGTCCGACCGTCTCGGCGAGCCGTCCGACCTGCGGCGAGATCACCGCGACGACCAGCTGCGGGGCGAGGATGCAGGCGGCGATGATCAGCTCGGCCTGCTGCGGCGATCCCTTGGTGATCTCGCCGGCAGCGAGCGGCAGCATCGCCGCGTTGGACAGGAAGAACAGCGCCGCACAGACCGCGAAGGCCGCCAGCCGGCGATCGCGCAGCAGCACCAGCACGCTGTGCGAGGCGGCGGGCAACCCCTCGTCGCCCGGGTCCGCCGCGCCGGCGGCGTCGTCGAGCCGGCCGCGCGGCCGTTCGATCGCGCGCAGCGCGAACAGTCCCGGCACCGCCAGCAGCGCGCCGAGGAAGAAGGTCGCACTCGCCGAGACCAGGTAGCCGACGCCTCCCATCAGGCCGGCGGCGACCGCGGTGCCGATCGAGGCGAAGCTGGCGTTTCGCCCGAGCCTGCGGCCGAGCTCGCCCGGCCGGGCGCCGTCGGCCATCTGCACCGCGACCAGCGCCAGCGTGATCGCCGCGATCGCCGGGTTGAGCATGCAGCTGGCGAAGCCGTGCAGGACTTCCGCCGCCATCACCGGCAGCCGTTCGGGAAACAGCACCAGCAGCAGGCACGAGGCGATCACCGCGATGATGGCGATGAAGGCGGCGAGGTGCTTGTTGGTGAGCGCGTCGACGGCCGCCCCCGCCGGCACCTGGCTGACGATCGCGGTCACCGTGCCGGCGCTCAGCGCCAGGCCGATCTCGCCCTGGGTCCAGTGCTCGCTGGTCAGGTAGACGGCGATGAACGGGCCGAACGCCGTCTGCAGGTTGGCGACGAAGAAGTTGAGCCAGTCCAGGCCCTGCTGGCTGTTCATCCGGAAGGAAGCGAGACGCACGCGGCCGTCTCAGTCCGGGTTCAGGGTATCGGCCGGCGCTGCTGAACCGTTCGAGAGGGGACCCAGATCCTCGCCGAGACTGACCCGGCTCGCGGCGAGGGATCCCCGGGCAGGCGGCTCGATCGAGCTCTGCACGACGTTCACCGTCCTGGAATCGTTGAACGCCGGCGCCGCCTTGACCTGCGCATCGCTGAACGGGATCTGCAACGCATCGCCCGGCTTGCGTCCGGCCAGGGCGAAGCGGTCCCAGCCGATGGCGATGCGCCGGTTGCCCATGCCCAGGAAGCCGCCGACATCGACCACGAGGGCGGCCGGCTCGCCGTTGGCGTCGACCAGCACGTCGATGACGTGGCCGATCTCGCGCTTCTCGCGGCCGACGACGCTGCGGTCGATCAGGTTGAACAGCGACAGCTTCGTCGTCCGCAGCGTGGTGGCACGCTCGCCGGCATCGCTGGCGCCCGGACCGGGTCGCGGCGCGGCCCTGGTCTTGGCCACCTCACCGGCATGGCCGGATGCCGGCCCGATCGACGGCGGCGTCAGCGTGGCGGCCGGCGTCGTCGGGGCGGGAGGTGCGGCGGCCTGCGGGGGCGCGGGCGGCGCCAGCGGGATCGGCTTGGCGGCGGG
>CAXUCM010000107.1:0-684 GCA_964249315.1 uncultured Acetobacteraceae bacterium
GCCCCGACGGCGACCTCGATCTTCACCTTCGGCAGGAAGCTCACGTGATACTCGGCGCCGCGATAGATCTCGGTCTGACCCTTCTGGCGCCCGAACCCCTTCACCTCCGATACGGTAAGGCCCTGCACCCCCAGCGGGGTCAGCGCCTCACGCACATCGTCCAGTTTGAAGGGCTTGATGACGGCTGTAATGAGCTTCATCTCACCTCTCTTTCTGCCCTGGCTTGTCCGACGCCGGGCAAATGCCCGACATCTCCTCTCGACGCCCCGGTTTGAGACGGTCGCGTTCCAATAACCATGCCAGGATCCGATCGGTGCATCGCCGTCTTGTTGACGAAACCGCGGCGCCATCCAACGCACCAAAGGATGAGCCTCCGCCGGCCTGTTTGCCGACCAGATTGACTTGCGCAACTGCTCGAAAACTAGGCAGATGTCGCCGATGGACATGCACCCTCGCGCCTTGACCACCAGTCCGGCGTCGCAGTCCGCCTTCGATGTCTGCGTCGTCGGCGCCGGCCCGGTCGGCGCCGCCCTCGCCTGCCGACTCGCCGCGGGCGGCGTGCGCGTCGCCGTGATCGACCGCGCCGCCCTGCCGCCGATGGAGCATCCGGATTTCGACGGCCGCGCCTACGCCATCGCCGCCAACTCGCGCACGCTGCTGGAGGCCGCCGGCGTATGGGACCGC
>CAXUCM010000107.1:694-9589 GCA_964249315.1 uncultured Acetobacteraceae bacterium
GTCCGGCCTCACCGCTGCACCTGCATTTCGACCATCGCGACACCGGCCGCGACCGCCTCGAGCCGTTCGGCTGGATGACCGAGGCGCGCAGCCTGCGCACGGCCCTGAACGCGGTGCTGAACGACAGCCCGCGGATCACCCTGTTCGCACCTGCCGAGGCCACGGTGCAGCGCGACCAAGACGGCGCGCAGCTGACGACGAACGCCGGCGCCCGGCTCGGCGCGCGCCTGGTCATCGCCGCCGAAGGTCGCGACAGCCCGCTGCGCCGTCAGGCCGGCATCGCCGTGACCCGCTTCTCCTACGGCCAGACCGGCATCGTCGTCGCGGTGTCGCACGAGCGGCCGCACCACAACCTGGCGCTGGAGCATTTCCTCCCCGGCGGCCCGTTCGCGCAGCTGCCGATGGCGGCGGGCGAGGCCGGCGCGCATCTCTCCGCCCTGGTCTGGACCGAGCGCGAGCCGCAGGCGAGCCGCCTCGCCGCCCTCGACGAGCCCGCCTTCACCCGCGAGCTGCAGCGCCGGCTCGGTGGCCATCTGGGTGCCGTGCGTCCAGTCGGGCGCCGCTGGACCTACCCGCTCGGCGCCCTGCACGCGCACCGCTACGTCGACACGCGGCTGGCGCTGGTCGGCGATGCGGCGCACGGCATCCACCCGATCGCCGGCCAGGGCCTCAATCTCGGCTTCCGCGACGTCGCCGCCTTGTCCGAGCTGGTCATCGACGCGGTCGCCGCCGGCGCCGATCCGGGCGCCCCCGCCCTACTCGCCCGCTACCAGGCGAGGCGCCGCCCCGACAACCTCGTCATGCTGGCCGCCACCGACCTGCTCGACCGTCTGTTCAGCACCGACAACCCGGGCCTGCGTCTGGCGCGCGACCTCGGCATCGGCGCGGTGCATCGCCTGCCGCGCCTCAAGCGCGCCTTCATGGCAAGGGCGATGGGACTGGCATGAACATCGCCCTGGCGGCAAGATCGCGCATGGACAAGACCACCACCGCGCCGATCGACCTGGAGATCCTCTGGCAACGCCTGCGCATGGAGGCGGCGGACTGCGCCGATCCGATCATGGCGGCGCTGCTGGAGCTGAACCTGCGCATCCATCGCGGCTTCGGCCCGGCGCTGGCCGCCCTGCTCGCCCGCAAGCTGGGCGACGGCTCGGTGCCCGCGCGACCGTTGCTCGAGCTGACCAGCGCGGCGCACCAGGCCGACCCCGACCTCGTCGCCGCGGCCGCGTCGGATCTCGTCGCGATCAAGGAGCGCGACCCTGCGTGCCCCGACCTGATCACGCCCTTCCTCTTCTTCAAGGGTTTCCAGTCGCTGCAGGGCTACCGCATCGCGCACTGGCTCTGGCGCGCCGGCCGGCGCCACCTCGCGCACCACCTGCAGAGCCGCATCTCCGAGGCGTTCGGGTTGGACATCCACCCCGCCGCGGTGCTGGGCCGACGCATCCTGATCGACCACGGCACCGGCATCGTCATCGGCGAGACCTGCGTGCTCGAGGACGACGTCTCGATGCTGCAGGGCGTGACCCTCGGTGGCACCGGCAAGGACGAGGGCGACCGCCACCCCAAGATCCGCCGCGGTGCCCTGATCAGCGCCGGCGCCAAGGTGCTGGGCAACATCGAGGTCGGCGAAGGCGCCAAGGTCGGCGCCGGCAGCATCGTCTTGGAGGCGGTGCCCCCCTACACCACGGTCGTCGGCAACCCGGCCCGCCGCGTCGGCACCCGCCACTCCTCGATGCCCGCCTTCACCATGGACCAGACCCTGCCGCCGATCGACTACGTCATCTGACGAGGGAGAAGGAAGGCCAGGGATTTCACCCCTGGACCCCGATCAAAGGCGAGCCTTTGAAATCCAAGTTTAGAAGCTTCTTGAGCTAATGCCGAGCTTGACCAAGTAGCATCGTTACGCTGATGACTTCTCTAGACTTCGGTGTTGGCATTACGAAAGTATATTTCGACTGGAGGCATTTACAGGGTGCCTGACCCGCTTTCACTTCAGCAAGCCAGATGCGAAATTGGCAACCACCGAGTCACGATCAACAGCCATGAGTTATAGTTAAATAACCTCGTAGAAGTGGCTCACGCGTATGAGCCTGGCGGCTCTCCACATGGACAGTGAACATGTTTGAAATATGAGATTAGCGGTAGCTATAATTGTATTTAGCATCAAAGTCCCGGTCACTCGTCATTAGAACCAAAATAATTTCAACAAGAGCTATAATACTTGGGATAAGGGTCCAAGAGAACAACAAGTAGAGAATGCCGCTGCCAGGCCTGTTTAAGTAGAAGCGCTGCACGAAGGCCGCCAAGAAATAGTGCGAGCAGCACCATGATGCCGCGACTCTTATCAGAGACGCGAACGAGCTGCTGATTGTCAGAGTGCACATGTAGATAGCTGAGGCTTTGTGACATCGAGATCTACTCATAAAGTTACTTTTACGTAACGAAATTGCCACTGCGGGTCAAGTAGCAAAGGGCCACACGATTGCTTGGTGGAGGATTGATAAAGCTCTAGCATTTTCATAAAGATGGTAAACCAGCTGGCGGCTGCAGTGGCGAAGCTTAAATCAGTGATCGAGGCGTGCCAGCGGACGACAAAGGTGGTGCCGAACGAAACGGGCCGATAGTAAGTGCGATCAGATTACCCTATTAAAACGGCGCACCATAGCAAGCGTGCCGGAGATGCCGGGGACCTTGATGTAAGGCGGTCAAGATATTTACTGGACCTGCGGCGTCCACATCGTCCAAATGAAGTGGGACAAGATCGTCGACGTCGACACCGATGAGCACACGCCGGCGGTGACGGAAGCGACGGCAACCCGAATGACCAGCTGATGCGGCGTGCTTCTTCAGACGCTTCAGCCGATTGGCTTTCGTTCGTCTCTGACCATCAAGTGCCCAAAAAGTAGATTGCCGCTTCCGGCCGGTCATGTGGTATTTGCGGCAGATGTCCTACCTTCTACATGTCATAATGTTTTTCGTCATATACATCGGTTGAAGAGACACTGTTTCGTTGCGGACCGACGTGATCGGTTTATCCGCCTCCACCATGCAAAACTTCGCCTTTCAGGGCAAAGCTCTGTCGCCACTAAAAATGTATCGCCCGCCCATACGCATCGAGCACCGCCTCGTGCATGGTCTCGCTGACCGTCGGGTGCGGATACACCGTGTGCATCAGATCCTCCTCGGTGGTCTCCAGCGTGCGGGCGACGACGTAGCCCTGGATCATCTCGGTCACCTCCGCGCCGACCATGTGCGCGCCGAGCAGCTCGCCGCTGGTCGCGTCGAACACGGTCTTGACCATGCCCTCGGGCTCGCCCATCGCGATTGCCTTGCCGTTGCCGACGAACGGGAACCGGCCGACCTTGATCTCGTGCCCCGCCTCCCTGGCGCGCGCCTCGGTCAGCCCCACCGAGGCGATCTGCGGACGGCTGTAGGTGCAGCCGGGAATGTTGGTCCAGTCGATCGGGTGCACGTCCAGCCCCGCGATCTTCTCGACGCAGATCACCCCCTCATGGCTCGCCTTGTGCGCGAGCCAGGGCGCGCCGGCCAGGTCGCCGATCGCATACACCCCCGGCTCGCCGGTGCGGCAGAACGGATCGATCGTCACGTGCGTGCGCTCGACCTCGACCTTGCTGCCTTCAAGCCCGATGCCCTCGACATTGCCGACGATGCCGACCGCCGAGATCACCCGGTCGACGGTGATCGTCTCGCTCTTGCCGCCCGCCTCGATGGCGACGGTGACGCTCTCCGCGTCCTTGCGCACCGAACCCAGCTTGGCGCCGGTCAGGATGCGCATGCCCTGCTTCTCGAACGCCTTGCGCGCGAAGGTGCCGATCTCGGCGTCCTCCACCGGCAGGATCCGGTCGAGCACCTCGAGCACCGTCACCTCGGCGCCCATGTTGCGGTAGAACGAGGCGAACTCGATGCCGATCGCGCCCGACCCCACCACCAGCAGCCGCGCCGGCATCGCGTCCGGCACCATCGCCTCGCGATACGACCAGATCAGCCGGCCGTCCGGCTCCAGCCCGGGCAGCACCCGCGCGCGTGCGCCGGTCGCCAGGATCACGTGCTTCGCGGTCAGATCCGCCACCGGCTTGCCGTCGCGGCGGACCGACACCCGGCGGAGTTCCCCCTCAGTGCCGTCCAGGGCGCCGCTGCCATCGAACATCGCCACCTTGTTCTTCTTCAGCAGGTGACCGACGCCGGAGGCGAGCTGCTTGGCGACCGCGCGCGAGCGCTGCACCACCCGGCCCAGGTCGAAGCGGATATTGTCTGCGGCGAAGCCGAACTCGTCGAGATGGTGCAGCAGGTGGTTGATCTCGGAGGATCGCAGCAGCGTCTTGGTCGGAATGCAGCCCCAATTCAGGCAGATGCCGCCGAGATGCTCGCGCTCGACGACGGCCGCCTTCAGCCCGAGCTGTGCGGCGCGGATCGCCGCCACGTAGCCGCCCGGACCGCCGCCGACGACGACGAGGTCGAAATTGGTCTCAGCCATCTCACACCACCAGGCTCAGCGGCGCTTCGACCACCGACTTGAACACAGACACCCATTGCGCGGCCAGCGCGCCGTCGATCACCCGGTGATCGACCGAGAGCGTGCAGGTCATCACCGTCGCCACCTCGATCCGGTCGCCCGCGCGCACCACCGCCCGCTTGTCGCCGGCGCTGATCGCCAGGATCGCACCCTGCGGCGGGTTGATGATCGCCGAGAACTCGCGCACGCCGTACATGCCCATGTTGGAGATCGAGAACGAGCCGCCCTGGAACTCGTCGGGCTTGAGCTTGCCGTCGCGCGCCCGCGCGATCAGCGCCTTCGCCTCGTTGCTGAGCTGCGACAGGCTCTTGCGGTCCGCCTGCCGCACGATCGGGGTGATCAGCCCGTCCGCGATCGACACCGCCACCGAGATGTCGACGTCGTCGTACAGCAGGATCGCCTCGTCGGTGTAGGAGGCGTTCACCTTCGGCACCCGGCGCAGCGTGATCGCCGCCGCCTTGATCAGCAGGTCGTTGACCGAAAGCTTGTACTGGCCTGAGCCTTCCTTGGGTGCGGCGGCGTTGAGCTCGCTGCGCAGCGCCAGCAGCCGGTCCAGCTCGACGTCGATCGAGACGTAGAAATGCGGGACGAGCTGCTTGGATTCCGTCAGCCGCCGGGCAATCACCCGACGGACATTGCTGTTCGGCAGCTTCTGATGCGGTGCGGTGATCGCGGGCGTAGGCGCCGGCGGTGTCGGCGCCGCCATGACGGGCGACGGCACGGCCGCGGTGGCCACGGGCGCCGGCCGGTTGCGCGCGGCCTCGATGTCGGCACGCACGATGCGCCCGTTCGGACCGCTGCCGGCGAGCCCGCTCGGATCGATCCCGGCTTCCTTGGCCAGCCGACGCGCCAGCGGCGAGATTGCCAGGCGCGGTGCCTCGTGAGCCGGCGCCGGTACCTCCGGGGCAGTCGGCGCCGGCGTGCTCGCCGCCGGCTCCACGACGGCTGCCGCCTGCGCCTCCGCAGGCGCCGCATCCGCCCCGCTCGGCACCGTCTCGCCGGCATCCACGATGATGCCGATCGGCGCGTTGACCTTGACCCCCTCGGTGCCGTCGGCGACCAGGATCCGGCCGAGCACGCCCTCGTCGACCGCCTCGACCTCCATCGTCGCCTTGTCGGTCTCGATCTCGGCGATGACGTCGCCGGCGGCGATGCTCTCGCCCTCCTTCTTCAGCCAGCGCGAGAGCGTGCCCTCGGTCATCGTCGGCGACAGCGCCGGCATCAGGATGTTCACGGACATGAAAACGGTTCCTCAGATCAGCTTTCGCACCGCATCGACCACCCATTCGGGCTGCGGCAGCGCCAGCTTCTCCAGGTTGGCGGCATACGGCAGCGGCACGTCCAGGCCGGTGACCCGCGCCGGCGGCGCGTCGAGCCAGTCGAACGCATGCTCGACCACCTGCATGGTGATCTCCGCCCCGATCCCGGCGAACGGCCAGCCTTCCTCGACGCTGACCAGCCGGCCGGTCTTCTTCACGCTGGCGACGATGGTCTCGGTATCCAGCGGGCGCAGCGTGCGCAGGTTGACCACTTCCGCCTCGATCCCCTGCCCGGCCAGGATCTCCGCCGCCTTCAGGGCGACGCCGACCATGATCGAGAAGGCGACGATGGTGACGTCGCGACCCGTGCGCTCGATGCGCGCGCGTCCGATCGGCAGCGTGAAGTCGGGATTGACCGGGCACTCGAACTGCTGCCCGTAGAGCAGCTCGTTCTCCAGGAAGATGACCGGGTTCGGATCGCGGATCGCGCTGCGCAGCAGCCCCTTGGCGTCGGCCGCCGAGTAGGGTGCAACCACCTTCAGGCCCGGCACGTGCGCGTACCAGCTGGCATAGCACTGGCTGTGCTGGGCGGCGACGCGCGAGGCGGCACCGTTCGGGCCGCGGAAGGTGATCGGACAGCCCATCTGGCCGCCGGACATGTACAGCGTCTTCGCCGCCGAGTTGATGATGTGGTCGATCGCCTGCATGGCGAAGTTGAAGGTCATGAACTCGACGATCGGCTTCAGCCCGGTCAGGGCGGCACCCACCGCCATGCCGGTGAAGCCGTGCTCGGTGATCGGCGTGTCGATCACTCGACGGGCGCCGAACTCGTCGAGCAGCCCCTGGCTGACCTTGTAGGCGCCCTGATACTCGGCGACCTCCTCGCCCATCAGGAACACGTCGCCGTCGGCACGCATCTCGGCCGCCATCGCGTCGCGCAGCGCCTCGCGCACGCTGATCGACCTGGTCTCGCCCCAGTCGCGCTCCGGCGCGACGCGGGCAAGCTCCGGCGTCTTCGCCGCCGAAGCCCGGTCGGCGATCTCCTTGGCGCCGCTCTCGGCCGCTTTCGGCGGCGACGGCGCCTCGCTCGCGACGGGCACGGCGACGGCCGCATCAGCACCAGCAGCCTCGCCCTGCTCGAGCAGGATCGCGATCGGCGCGTTCACGGCGACATTCTCGGTGCCCTCGTCGACCAGCAGCGTGCCGATGGTGCCCTCGTCGACCGCCTCGACCTCCATCGTCGCCTTGTCGGTCTCGATCTCGGCGATGACGTCGCCGGCGGCGACCGCATCGCCCACCTTCTTCAGCCAGCGCGACAGCTTGCCCTCGGTCATCGTCGGCGACAGCGCCGGCATCAGCACCTGCGTCGACATGCCTCAGACCTCCACCAGGATGTCGGTCCACAGCTCGGCCGGATCCGGCTCCGGGCTGGACTGGGCGAACTCCGCCGCCTCGGCGACGATGCGCTTGATCTCGTCGTCAATCGTCTTCAGGGCGGCCTCCTCGGCGCCGCGCTCGAGCAGCGCGTGACGCACCCGCTCGATCGAATCGCGCTCGCGCCGCATCGCCTCGACCTCGTCGCGGGTGCGATACTTGGCGGGGTCCGACATCGAGTGGCCGCGATAGCGGTAGGTGGTCATCTCCAGCAGGAACGGCCCCTCGCCGGCACGGCAATGCGCGACCGCCTGCCGCGCGGCGTCATGCACCGCCTCGACATCCATGCCGTCGACCTGCAGCCCCGGGATGCCCCAGGGCGCGCCGTTCTTGGAGAGGTCGCGCGAGGCGGAGGCGCGCTCGACGCTGGTGCCCATGCCGTAGCGGTTGTTCTCGATGACGAACACGCAGGGCAGCTTCTGCAGGGCGGCGATGTTGAAGCTCTCGAACACCTGGCCTTGGTTCGAGGCGCCCTCGCCGAAATAGCTCACCGCGACCTCGTCGGTGCCGCGATAGCGGTTGGCGAACGCCAGCCCGATGCCGATCGCGACCTGCGCGCCGACGATGCCGTGGCCGCCGTAGAAGTTCTCCTTGCGCGAGAACATGTGCATCGAGCCGCCCTTGCCGCGCGAATAGCCGGTGGCCCGCCCGGTCAGCTCCGCCATCACCCCGCGCGCCTCCATGCCGGTGGCCAGCATGTGGCCGTGGTCGCGATACGAGGTGACCACCTTGTCGCCCGGCTTGAGCGCCATCTGCACGCCGGTGACCACCGCCTCCTGGCCGATATAGAGGTGGCAGAAGCCGCCGATCAGCCCCATGCCGTAGAGCTGGCCGGTGCGCTCCTCGAAGCGGCGGATCAGCACCATGCCGCGATAGGCGCGGATGAGCTCTTCCTGCGTCATCGCCGGGCTGTTGCGCAGCTCGGCCGACTTCCGCGGGGCCTTCGACGAAACGTTCATGAGGACGCCCTTTCGCGCTCTGCAGCCGGGTCTTCGATGACTTCCATATTGGTGCGCCCACCGGATTTGGCGACGACCCGCAGCGCGTCGATACGCATCGAGCGGTCGACCGCCTTGCACATGTCGTAGAGCGTCAGGCCGGCGACGCTGGCGGCGGTCAGCGCCTCCATCTCCACCCCGGTGGGACCGGTGGTGCTCGCCCGCACCTCGATCTCGATCGCCGCCGCATCGGGCGCCGGCCGCAGCTCCACCGTCACCGAGGCGAGGCGCAGCGGATGGCAGAGCGGGATCAGCTCGGCGGTGCGCTTGGCCGCCATGATGCCGGCGATCCGTGCGGTCGCCAGCACGTCGCCCTTCGGCAGACCGCCGGCGACGATCAGTGCGAGCGTCGCCGGCTGCATCGTCACCCGGCCGCGCGCCACCGCCTCGCGCCGCGTGTCGGGCTTGCCCGTGACGTCGACCATGCGCGCCCGACCGGCGCCGTCGAGATGGGTCAGCATGCCGGGATCGGCCCCAGCAGCGACGCCGCCGCGAGCCCCGGATCGGGCTGCCGCAGCAGGCTCTCGCCGACCAGGAAGCAGCTCGCTCCCGCGGAGGCCAGCCGCAGCACGTCGGCGCGCGTGGCAATCCCGCTCTCGGCGACGCCCCGACCGGGCCGCGGGCCCCCACGCGCCCCCCCCCCCCGGGGGGGGCGCTGGGGGCGCCCCCG